>JAULVH010000363.1:0-3452 GCA_032111105.1 Burkholderiaceae bacterium
TGAAAAGGCGATGGAAGGACAGCGTCAGCAGGCTCGAGCCGCCAGTCAGTTTAATGCAGTTGAAAAATTACCAATTGAATCGACGGTTGCAACTCAGTTTGTCGGATATGAGCACCTGCAACATCAAGGCAAAGTGTTGGCGATTTACCAGAACTTGCAGTCTGTAAAATCGCTCATAGGCGCGTCTGATGCCGTTGTTTTGCTGGATAGCAGTCCGTTTTACGGAGAATCTGGTGGTCAGGCGGGTGACAAAGGTGTCCTTGAAATCAGACAAGCCGGGAATGTTTTAACAAAATTCTACGTAACTGATACACAAAAGCAGGGTGAATATGTCCTGCATAAGGGCAAGCTCCAGCAAGGTGGCCTGAAGGTCGGTGACACTTTGACTGCAGAGGTTGATGAATCAACCCGTCGCGCCATTATGTCCAATCACTCGGCGACGCACTTGCTCCATGCTGCCTTGCGTGTTGTGCTGGGAGAGCATGTCACTCAAAAAGGTTCACTTGTGACAGCAGACAGGTTGCGATTTGATTTATCTCACTCGGCACCTGTTACCGCTGGAGAGCTTCAAAAGATTGAAGAGCTTGTGAACACACAGGTGCTTGCCAATCTTCCGGTTGCAAAACGGGTAATGTCTATTGATCAGGCTATGCAGCAAGGTGCGATGGCGTTGTTTGGCGAAAAGTACGGTGATGAGGTTCGTGTAGTTTCGATGGGTGAGTTCTCCACCGAGCTTTGTGGTGGTACGCATGTCGACCGCACCGGCGATATAGGTTTGTTTAAAGTTGTGTCTGAGACAGGCATTGCGGCTGGGGTGCGTCGAATTGAAGCCGTATCAGGCGTGAGTGCTCTTGCATATGTCGCTCGAGAGGAATCGGTGCTCCGAGCGGTGTGTGACTTACTGAAAACAGGCGAAGATAACTTGCTGGAAAAAGTGCAACAGTTATTAGCGCAACAGAAAAGCCTTGAGAAGTCCATGGATCAGATCAAGTCGAAACTTGCTACCGCGGCAGGCAGTGATCTGGCGTTAGATGCGGTTGACATGGGTGGATTCAAATTGCTTAGCAAAAAAGTTGAAGGTTTCAGTAGTAAAACGTTAAGAGAAACCGTTGATCAGCTTAAAAACAAGCTAGGAAGTGCTGTTGTGGTGCTCGGAATGGTCGAGGACGGTAAAGTATCGTTGGTTGCAGGCGTGACACAAGATCTGACAGGCAGATTCAAAGCTGGGGATGTTGTAAACCATGTGGCTTTGCAGGTTGGTGGTAAAGGCGGTGGCCGTCCGGATATGGCAATGGCCGGGGGAACTGAAGTGGAAGGTCTTGATTCTGCCTTGGGTTCCGTTGCGGATTTTGTAAAAAAACTCGCCTGACCCTTAAAGTTGCAATAACGTGTTGGTTTATGTTTAATCACCACACACTTGGCTAATGGACTTTTATGGCGCTATCTGTATTGAAATTTGGCGGCATGTAAGTATGTTCTGTGGAGCGCATTGAAGCTGTAGCTGACAGGGTGATGGCAAGTCGAAGTGCTGGCAATAATATCGTCGGGGTTGTTTCGGCGATGAGCGGTGAGCCCAATCGTTTTGATAGCCTTGGTTGTGCAGATTTAAAATCAGCCCAGCCCACGCGAGCTTGATGCATTGGTTTCCACCGGTTGGCAAGTGACGATGACGCTGCTGGCCATGGTATTACAGAAAAGAGGATGCGCTGCCAAATCTTTTACTGGAGCACAGGTTCGCCGCTAAAGAGCTGCAAATCCGGTCAGTCGAATTTGCAGGCAAGTACAAAGGGCCGTTGCGCGTGGTGTTAAGTTTTGAGGATCATTTGGGGACTTTGATCAGTCTTGAGGAAGATAAGGCAGTGGAATCTCTGGTGATCTTAGGTATCGAGTAAACGCGAGAAGAAGTAAAGGTAACTGTATTAGGAATGCCGGACGTGCCAGGTCTAGCATATAAGGTGCTTGGGGCTGCGGGGTGATGCAGGGATCTACGTTGACTTTATTGTTCAGAATGCAACAGCGACAGCCACGACTAATATCACATTTAGCGTGAAGAGGCAGGAATTCGAGCGGACTCGAGACATCATAGAGCCTGTGGCCATGTCGATTGGTGCCGCTCGCATCAGCGTTGATAAGAAGATCCCAAAGGTGTCTTTGGTGGGAGTTGGTGTGCGATCCCACTGAATGAAAAGTGGTACTAAGCTACGCGGACGTTTGTTTTGGGCAAATGACTGCAAATAATGGGTTGAACCGATCAGACGATGGCCGGTTCGAAAGGGAATCCGCAGAACTAACGTAAATCAGCGAGTGCTTTTCAGGAATCTGAGACGGGCCTTGCATGGACATCATGAATGGGAAAGGAGAGACATCATGTTAATTTTAACGCGCCGAATTGGTGAAACACTGATGGTGGGCGATGATGTGACAGTGACAGTACTCGGTGTAAAGGGAAATCAAGTGCGAATCGGAGTAAATGCTCCTAAAGATGTCGCTGTTCATAGGGAAGAAATTTATCAAAGAATCCAAAAGGAACGCGGGGGTTCCGAAGGAGACGACAACCAGGGTAATGTTTGAATTTTTAGATATCAGTTCTGCCATTCTTCAGAACTTGTGCTATGATTGCGCCCGATTTTGGAGAGATGGCCGAGTGGCTGAAGGCGCGCCCCTGCTAAGGGCGTATAGGTTAATACCCTATCGAGGGTTCGAATCCCTCTCTCTCCGCCATTATTGTGAGCAGTAAAAAACAGGCCAGCATCATGTTGTGATCGCTGGCCTATTTTTTTTACAGAATGTATTTATTTTCTTTTTTATTCCCATTATTACTTGTGGCGGATTCAACCCTGAAGGCTTCAGGGTTGAATCCGCCGATCTGTCCGCAAGAATGAAAAACATGGTGACGATATGTTTACAAGATCAAAAGACACCATGTTTACAATTGTTGTGCAGAAATTGCTTATGCCTTGGTATGCAAACATGAACAAAATCATGTTACCGTTGTCTGATCGGCGTCCATTCCAATAACAAATGTGATGCTGCCACAAATAGAAAAAAAAATAACAATGACCTAAGGTGTCTGCCATGCAATCTAAAATGCTTCCGCTTGCGTTATTTGTCAGTTCAATCCTTGCTTGCACTGATTCAGATTCAGTCACTACGGTGACTGATACAAATGATTTTTCGCTTGATGTAGTGTCCAGTAGTACTGAGCATGTCACTGGGGGCACAGCGTTGCTGACGTTAACTGGCGACTACGGCCAGATAGATCCTGCGCTGATTCAGTTCCGGGCGAGTGGCCTCATTCTTGATGTGTTGAGGACAACGATAACGGCCGACTCTCAACAGTGGTTGATCGGCGGGTTACCGAACGGCTCTGTGACAATAGACGCCGTCAGCGGTACAGGGCAGCAATTGGCAAGCATCGAAGTTGAGTCACATCCCATCAGTGGTCCGATTTT
>JAULVH010000364.1:0-987 GCA_032111105.1 Burkholderiaceae bacterium
TGCAGCGGATCTGCCCTGCGTGCGATTGCGTGCGTAGTCTAGTGATTGTAAATAGCCTGTGTAGCCGAGCATGACAGCACCGAGACCAACGCCTATACGTGCCTCGTTCATCATATTGAACATGGCTGCTAATCCATGGTGCAGTTTGCCAACCAGATAGCCGATAGCGCCGGGCTTACCATTCGGCCTATATTTACCTTCACCAAAATTTAGCAAACAGTTTGCTGTGCCGCGATAGCCCATTTTGTGATTGAGACCTGCGAGCACCACGTCATTACGTTCGCCCAGCGAGCCGTCATCATTAACCAAAAATTTAGGCACGATGAATAGCGAAATACCTTTCACACCCGGGATTAATTTGCCATCGGCACCGGGCACTTTTGCCAGCACAAGGTGAATGATATTTTCAGAGAGATCATGCTCACCGCCTGAAATCCACATTTTGTTACCGCGCAGGCGATAGTTACCTTCGGTTTCTGGTATGGCCTGGGTAAGAATGTCAGACAGACTGGAGCCTGCTTGCGGTTCAGATAAACACATGGTGCCGAAAAAACGTCCGGCTAAAATGGGTTTGACGAAATGTTCAATTTGTTGCGCTGAGCCGCATTTCAATACTGTGTTGGCATTGCCTATGCTGAGCATAGGATAGGCCGAGGTCGCTACATTGGCACCGTTAAACCACGCAAATCCTGCTTTCTCTATCAAGCAAGGTAATTGCATGCCGCCGAGTTCTAAATCATGCCCGGCAGAGATCAGCCCTGCCTGAGTGAATGCGTCTAGCGCTACTTGAACTTCTGGAATGATATGAACGCGTTCACCGTCGAAGTGCGGTTCGTTTTGATCTGATTTTTTATTGTGATTAGCGAATTTATCGGTCGCTAATTGTTCGCACAGATCGAGCACGGCATCGAAGGTTTCGCGACTGTGATCAGAAAAGCGTGGACGCTGAATCAATGATTCAGCGTCTAGCCATTCGTAAAGTAGAAA
>JAULVH010000364.1:997-2960 GCA_032111105.1 Burkholderiaceae bacterium
AAGTGTGCAGCAGAGTCAGGAAATTTAATAACTCTGTTAAACAACCTCAAATAATCCTGCAGCACCCTGTCCGCCACCGATACACATGGTGACAACGACAAATTTAACACCGCGACGCTTACCTTCAATTAACGCATGACCTGTTAAACGCGCACCGGACGTGCCATAAGGATGACCCACAGCGATCGCGCCACCGTTCACATTGAGCCTGTCCATAGGTATACCCAATGTGTCGGCGCAATACAGCACTTGCACTGCAAAAGCTTCGTTAAGCTCCCACAGTCCAATGTCGTCAACTTTCAGTCCCGCTTTTTTGAGTAGTTTAGGTATGGCATAGACCGGTCCGATACCCATTTCATCCGGCTCGCATCCTGCAACTGCAAATCCACGGAAAATACCCAGCGGAGTTTTGCCAGCAGCTGCGGCGGCTTTATCACTCATCACTATCGCAACCGATGCGCCATCAGAAAACTGACTCGCATTACCTGCTGCGATCACACCGCCAGGAATTGCTGTACGAATTTGTGACACGCCTTCATACGTTGTATCAGCCCGTATACCTTCATCAGCCGAAGCGGTAACTTCACGCGTGATGATCTGGCCGGTCTCTTTGTCAGCAACTGCCATGATGGTTGTCAATGGAACAATTTCATCATCAAACTTACCGGCAGCTTTGGCGGCTGAGGCTCGTTGCTGGCTTTGCACGCCGTAATGATCCTGGCGATCGCGGGCGATGTTGTAGCGCTTGGCAACCGTCTCAGCGGTTTGCAACATAGGCCAATAAATTTCTGGCTTGTGTTGGCTAAGCCAGCTGTCATTGACCATGTGCATATTCATTTCGTTTTGCACGCAAGAGATAGATTCAACTCCACCCGCAGCATAAATATCGCCTTCACCCGCAATAATGCGTTGCGCTGCTGTGGCTATTGTTTGCAGACCTGAAGAGCAAAAGCGATTAATTGTCATACCCGATGTCGACACAGGGCAACCGCCGCGTAGCGCAACCTGGCGAGCGATATTAAAACCCGTAGCGCCTTCGGGATTGGCGCAGCCCATAATGACATCCTCTACCTGAGCCGCTTCTATCCCTGCACGAGAGATAGCAGCTTGCAAAGCATGTCCACCCAAGGTCGCCCCGTGGGTCATGTTAAATGCGCCTTTCCAGGATTTGGCTAGCGGCGTGCGGGCAGTCGATACGATGACAGCGTCGGTCATGAGAGTCTCCAGTGTTGAATTTTTTTTTGCTTGCCGACAGGCGCGATATCAATTTCTTATCGCAGCGCAGGCTTGCTAACGTGTTTGCGCAGTGCCGACCGGGGGTAAATTAGTCTTGTACGCAATAGTCTGAGAACGAGAATAGCACAGCTAAGAGCACGACCGTTCGATAAACTAATTCACCCATACTTTTCTTGCGTAAGGTTTTGTAAGTTTTCGCAAGTTACATGTAAGCTTGCGTGCCTACACTCGCCCTAATTGTGCGAGTTTGTAATCGTGCGATTAAAATTGTAAAAAATATAAGGAGACATCATGGCTACTGCCGATGCGCAAGCACAAGGCATCACGGCCGAGGAACGCAAGGTAATTTTTGCCTCGTCGCTGGGTACTGTTTTTGAGTGGTATGACTTCTATCTGTACGGGTCACTCGCTGCAATTATCGCTAAACAATTTTTTGCGGGTACAGATCCCAACACGGCGTTTATTTTTGCGCTACTGGCTTTTGCTGCAGGCTTTTTGGTTCGCCCCTTTGGTGCCATAGTTTTTGGCCGCTTGGGCGATATGGTGGGACGTAAATATACGTTCCTAGTCACCATCCTGCTTATGGGTGCCTCGACTTTTATCGTCGGATTGCTGCCTAACTACGCCAGCATCGGTATCGCAGCGCCTATCATTTTGATTACTCTGCGTATTTTGCAGGGTCTGGCTTTGGGTGGTGAATACGGTGGCGCTGCTACCTATGTCGCTG
>JAULVH010000365.1:0-832 GCA_032111105.1 Burkholderiaceae bacterium
TCGAATCTTCAACCAGGCTGCGAGGTCTTGTGAAGCTGATTTGAGCATCCCGCGGGATACTGCGTCGCTAAAATGCACTTCGCTTTCTCGCCCCGTTGCTTGTGCGAGGCAAGTGACTAGAGTGAAATGACATGATATGTTTGTTTTCATCGAAAGTGCTTGCAGCACTTCCCGAAGATGTTCGACAACATTGAGGGATCTTGTCGGATCCTTCGAGTTTGTGAGCGATTCATAAAGGGTCAAGTCGACAAGATGGCATTGAGTCTCCATGATTTGATCAACGTGCTTGATGACCCGTGCCTGATGCCCATTCTGCGATAACTTCTTTTCAAGCAATTCTGCGCAAGCAGATCCGCTGGATAAAAGATAGATTGTTAACGTATCTTGTATTCGATGTTTTAGCGGATGACGATTCCATATTTTTTGGTAAAAAGAGTCAGGAATGATGTTTCGAAACGCAGATTGTTTGCGCAGAAAGCCGTCAAATTCACCTTTGTTAAATTTTTCTGTTAGAACATGTCTGCGAATCTTGCCAAGAGATGTGCGCGGGATGTTATCAGCACTGATGGGAATCAAATAGTCAGGGATAAAGCCAAAATGTTGAACAACAGATCCGCTCAGTTTCCTTAAAAATTCTTGAGAATCATCAGCCTGATCTTGGGTGAAAAAAATACACGTTCGTTCTTTAGCCGAATCCTTTGGATGTACGGCGCATATGGCGACATGACCTGAACGTATTCCGGGCAGAGTGCCCAGATGCATTTCAATGGATTCAGAGGAGATATTCTTTCCGTTGACAATAATTTCAGCTTTATCTCTACCGGTAATGAAG
>JAULVH010000365.1:842-3163 GCA_032111105.1 Burkholderiaceae bacterium
CGAGGTCACCTGTTTTAAGCCATTGATCGGGACTAAATCTCTCGCTATTGAACTTTTCTTCTTTGTAATATCCAGAAAAAACAGCTGTTCCTTGAATTTGGAGATGGCCGATGACGCCTTCATTGCAAAGCACATCACGATCATTCACGACGCGCACAGAGACGCCTGGAATGGGCGTGCCGCAACTAACAAAGGAGCGGTACTCATGATTTATTTTCTGGCGAATCACACGTTGATCAGTCACCGGAAGATGGTATGTCGTTCCAGATGCAGTCTCGGCCATTCCGAAAGCGGGTTGTAGGACACCTAATTTCAATCCAGCGCTTGCAAGCCGATCTTCAAATTGATCCAAAATATCCGCGACGATAGATTCACCAGCGCTTAAACATAGTTTGAGACCCGATAAGTCCCATCGGTTTATCTGGTGTTCAGGTCGATCGAGCTCTTCTAGAATTCTTGTAAAAGCGTAATTTGGTGCCCAAGTATCCGAAACGCGATATTTGTCTATCCAGTCAAGCCAACGTAAGGGCTGGGCAAGAACTTCTGCCGTCGATCCATAGATCAACTTGGCGCCTGCAGCCATACCTCTGATGTGCCAGTCTGAAATACTCCCGATATGTTGTAACGGTTGCCAGCTCAGCATGACTCTTGTTACATCGATGCCGGTCAAATCACGTGCGCCAATAGCTCTTGAAATGAGATTTTTATGTGTCAGTGGAATCCCTTTTGGAAAACCGCTGGTACCTGAAGATTGAGAAAAAAAGGCGATATCGTCTGGATGAGCAAGGTGCGGGCAAGAGGCTCTGGGTTGTTCATGCAAGTTGATAGTCTGAACATTCAGTGTGCGAGCTGAAAGCGCCTTCCATGCAGGCGAAGTATTGTTGGTAACGAGTACCAAGGGACGCTCAAGTAAATTCCATAAGGAGATGACTTGATCATATGCTTGAGGTTGGGCAGGATTGGCAGGTGATTGGATAAGAGGTATAACCCCTGCGAAAACAGCTCCCCAGAAAAAAGTGATGACTTCCTGTTCCGAATCAAGTTGGAAAAATAGGACATCACCAGACTTCATGCCTTGTTGTTCCAAATACCCCTGAATTCTCTGCGCCTCAGCAAGCAAGTCGCCATAAGTGATTTGTTGATCTGTGGCTATAAAAAAACCAGATTGCGGGTAGAGCGCCTCAGCACGGATCAGAAGATCTGGTAATGTCTTGATCAGTTCGACGTCAGGTCCGAGGGGGCCGCCTTTGGCAAGTGCAAGCCGCTGATTAACGAGATCATTCTTAAAAGGGGCCTCCAAAAGAGGCTCTTTTGCAAGGTTTATGACATTGGTTTCATAAAGATCTTGAGGAGATAGATACTCGATTTCAATATCATCACTCTTGACTTGAACTCTTACATTATTGATGCTGGGACGTTGGAGCAGTGTTGTTTCGATCCGCTTGAACAGCTCACTTTCATTCGTGGAGATGTGATTTTCACGGCGAATGGAGAGTAGGGCGTCGATTGGGTCGTTTGGTTTGGCACATGCCAGCACCAGTAGCTCGTTCCAACGCGTGAACCATTTCGTGACCGAGGCCCGTTCAAAGATTGGTGGGTAGATAAAAAGTGCATCAATACCACCAGTGCTTGTTTCCCAGACATGACTTTCAAGATCAAATCGAGTCGAACGCGTCGCCGTTTCAAACTCTGAAATATTGAGTTGGTCAACTGTGAACGCATTTAACTCGTATTGTTGAAAAGCAAAAAAGATCTGTACGAGAGGATTAATGCCATTCATTCGTTGCGGATTAAAATCTTCAACAATACGTTCAAAAGGAAATCCCTGATGGGCTAAAGTTTCTACTGCATTGATGTGTGTTTTTTTAAGAAAATCCAAAAAGCTTTCTGATGCGCTCCACTCGGCGCGCATCACAACCGTGTTGGAAAAATATCCAATAATGGATTCAAATTCTCCCCGATCTCTGTTGGCGACTGGGGAGGCCAGTAGAATATCTTGACTTGCTGTTTGCTCAGCAAGCAATAAATAGAATGTGGAGAGCAAGATAGAAAAGATCGAACAACGATTATTTTGAGCAAGCTGGCGTGCGGCTTGCACAGCACTGGTTGAAAATGACCCGCTCATCATCTCCGCTTGTTGTGTCTGCGCATGATGACGCGGATGATCAAGAGGTAGTTCTAAATAATCAATGGCATCAGTCAGTGTTGCTTTCCAAAACGTACGATGGTTTTCTATTTCAGCAGCTGCAAGACTATTTTCCCAATATGCAAAATCTGCGTATTGGATGGAGATGTTTTCAGCTTCTATTTCTTGGTCATGT
>JAULVH010000366.1:0-736 GCA_032111105.1 Burkholderiaceae bacterium
GGATGAACCTGTAGAGATGAATTTCATACGTAAACATGCGTTGGCTCATCAAGCAGAACATGGCTGCGACCTTGAAACAGCGGCGCTGCGCGTGTTTGGTAATGCCGAAGGTGCGTATGGTTCGAATGTGAGTCAATTGATAGACAACAGCCGTTGGGATGATGAAGACGAGCTTGCAGAAACCTATACCAAGCGTAAGGGTTTTGCGTATGGCGTGAACGGTCGCCCGGCTCAGCAAACAGCCTTGCTTAAGAGCGTATTGGCGGGTGTCGATTTAGCGTATCAAAATTTAGATTCGGTTGAATTGGGTGTAACCACCGTCGATACTTACTTCGATACGCTTGGAGGCATTAGTCGCGCTGTTAAACGCGCTAAGGGGCCGAATGCGCCTGTGGCACCGGTCTACATTAGCGATCAAACCAAAGGCAGCGGAACGGTTCGTACCTTGACCGAACAAGTAGCACTGGAAACGCGCACGCGTATGCTCAATCCTAAGTGGTACGAAGGTCTGTTGAAAAATGGCTATGAAGGTGTGCGTCAGATTGAGCTGCATGTGACCAACACCATGGGCTGGTCAGCTACAACGGGTCAGGTGCAGCCATGGATTTATCAAAAGCTGACTGAGACATTCATGTTGGATCCGGAAATGCGCGATCGCATGGCCAAACTTAATCCAACAGCGGCAGCGCGCGTGGCCAGCCGATTGCTGGAAGCTTCCAAGCGGGACTTCTGGAAG
>JAULVH010000366.1:746-4852 GCA_032111105.1 Burkholderiaceae bacterium
CAACTCAAACGTGCTGAAGAAGATTTGGAAGATCGCTTAGAGGGGATTTACGAGCAATAGCACGTTTTGTTTTCGCTAATTAAATTCGTCTCCCCCAAGATTAGCGCCGTTCTTTTTCAGTGATTATGCCCAGGATAGCTCTGCTAGCTTGGGCATTTTTACATGTTGCAGTGCCACTTTTTTTTTTCGCGCCAATACTGCTGAGTCACAGAAAAACTGCTCTTGTTCGGATTGAGCAGCTCGCCTATAAAGTTATTTTTACATCCTGTATAACTTCTGTTACTTTTGGTGCAGCCGTATCGATCGATCGCTAAACTATAAAAATGTCATTTAATTAATGACTCATCGCGACGAGTAATTCGAGCGGCTAGAGGAGATGTGTATGCGCTTGAATTTAGATGCGGCAGTTCACTCTGCATTACCGCAAAAAAAACTCTGGTTGATGTCATCGGATGATGCGCCCAATGAACAGGCGAGTTCTTCACGCTATTCTGAAAATAAAAATAGTAAAGATCTCTGTCAGACGTCATTGATGCAAATTCTGGAATCGCAAATTATTCCTAACTTGTTGAAGACGAACGAGACTGCTGCGCCATTTTTTTCTACCGATGGACTTCGATCTGAACTTCCTACTCTGGAAGAAATAGCAAAATTTTCTGCACTGTGCATCGATACCAACCCAGATGCTCCCGACCTATTCGTTCAAGCGTTGATGTCGGAAGGTTTGAGCTCAGAAGTAATTTTCATACACTTGTTTGCGCCAGCGGCGAGACACTTAGGTTTTCTCTGGGAAGACGATTTATGTGATTTCACCCAAGTCACGATAGGCTTGGTCAGGATGCAGCAGTTGACCTTGCGTCTGGGTACAGAATTTCAAGAAAAGCGCAAACTAGCCATGGATGGCATGCGGGCTTTATTTGCGCCTATTCCTGGATCGCAGCATACGTTTGGTGTGCTGATGGTTTCTGAATTTTTTCGTAAAGAAGGATGGCAGGTCTGGATGGAGTTAGGATCTTCCGAGACGACGTTACTCGAAGCCGTTACTAAAGATTGGTTTGAAGTGATAGGCCTCTCAGTAGGTACCGAAGCACAAGTTGATACGCTCAGAGAAATTATCCGACGCATACGAGGTTGTTCGGCTAATCGCCAAGCCAAAATACTCATAGGTGGGCCGCTTTTATTATTGTCGCCCGATTTATATAAAGAGGTCGGTGCCGATGGTGCAGCTGTCGATGCCGCTGCTGCTGTTGATTTGGCCAGAGCACTGTTTTTGCCAAAAGTCTCGGCAACGTAGGATTTTCTACTACGGCTCGTTGCAATATACTTGCGCGCCGGGCGTGATAATTTCTGCTCTCGGTGCCTTAGTGCGTTCTCACGCACTATAATCTGCTCACCGCTATTATTTTCCACACCTAATTCAATCTCATCTGCATTTGCAGTTACACCGGCAGGTGATTAAGACAGCCCCCAGCCCATACCATGCTCAATCCGGAAAACACCGCATTAAGTTCTGATGAAAAACGTTCATGCGCATCCCTTGCAACGATTTATTCGATGCGCATGTTGGGACTATTCATGGTCCTGCCGGTTTTTATTATCGAGGCACGTCAATATCCTGGTGGCGATGATCCCTCCAGCGTCGGTCTGGCCATGGGCATGTATGGATTAGTGCAAGCCATGCTGCAAATACCGTTTGGCTTAGCAGCCGATAGATTTGGGCGCAAGCGAGTGATCGTTTTTGGTTTGCTTTTACTTTGCCTGGGAAGCGTTATTGCGGCGTGTGCCACCAGCGTGACCGGCCTGGCAATTGGGCGCGCGATACAAGGTGGTGGAGCCATCTCGGCCGCTGTGACGGCCTTGCTAGCAGATCAAACGCGTGATCACGTCAGAATCAAAGGCATGGCATTGATAGGTGCCAGCATAGGCTTGATGTTTGCTGTCTCGTTAATCATAGGTCCATTTCTGGCATCTAAAGTAGGTTTGGCGGGTATCTTTGGACTGAGCGCCATCATGGCACTGGTGGGCATACTCATCATTGCCTATTGGACGCCACAAGAAATGGAGCAAACCAAACATCCGGTTAAGCCGACGTTTTATCAGCTACGCAAAACGTTGCTGCAATCTGATTTGCTGCGTTTAGATTTTGGTGTTTTTGTACTGTATGCCGTGCAACTGGCTATGTGGGTTGGTATCCCCAGTCTCATCACGCAAGCGGGAGTGCCGAGTCAAGATCATGGTTGGGTATATCTGCCAGCGGTGCTGCTCTCATTTGTTTTTATGGGTTTAACCTTGTTTCGCTTAGAGCGTCGCGGCAAACTCAAACCTTTGTTTCTGTCATCGATACTGTGCGTGATTTTTGTCTTGATTGGTATGTATTATCTGGCGCTATCCACGCCGGATATCTGGATGCTGGGCGGGTTAATCTTTTTATTTTTTAGTGGCTTTAATATTCTTGAGGCCAGTCAGCCGAGTCTGGCATCGCGCATGTCGCCACCGGAGTCACGCGGTGCAGTTCTGGGCGTGTACAACACCTTGCAATCGCTGGGTATATTTACGGGCGGGGCATTAGGTGGTGTGATCAGTCGTTCAGTAGGATTGCCGGGATTATTTTTAGCTTGTGCAGGCATCATGACGATATGGTTGTGGGTATCGTGGCCCATGAAGTTTGTTTCGTCCACACCCGCGCCTGCCGATGTGCAATGAATTAACTAATCCGTTGAAGTGCGACGGATCATTGCTGTAAAAATTTTTGCAAAGCTAGTAAGCCTAGTTGTGGTTGTTCTTCTTGCGGCAAGTGCCCTATGTTAGGCAATATAACCAAGCGACTAGTAGCAATGGCATGGATGTAATCATCAGCATTCGCCACAGGAATCATGGCGTCGCGTTCCCCCCATATCAATAGTGTGTCCGCCCGTATGTTGTTAAGCATAGGTTGCGGGTCTTTAAGTATCGTCTGATGAACGCGCGTTGCGATACTTTTTCTCACACCCGGAGCACACATCAAATCATGGTAACGATCGAGCATACTGCTGGTGAGCGAATTCGGATCAGCGTAAGCGGGTAGCAGACTCATTTTTAGTACAGGTTTAGGTAGTGTCCAAACCATAGCGCTGAGCATGAATGAAGGATCTGGTTGCTTGTTGTATTCAAATCCCTCGCTGGCGTAACCATCGGGGGAAATAAGCACGAGCTTGTCAACACGTTCTGGGTAGGCTGATGCAATCTGCCAGGCTAGCTTGCCACCCAGTGAGTTTCCGATAAAGCTGGCTTTATGTACTTGCAGTGTGTCGAGTAATCCCATAATTACAGCCAGATCATGCGCATCTGAAAAATCACGCTCTGCATTTTCACCACTGAGGCCAAAGCCAGGTAAATCTAGTCGTATGACACGGAAATCTTTATCCAGTACAGTCGACCAGGTTTCCCAGGTATGCAGACTGGAACCAAAGCCGTGCAAAAAAACCAGAGCAGGTGCAGTTTTGGGACCGCTATCGCGATAGTGAAGCTTCGTGCCTGCTATCGTAGTGAACGCACTGGGTGATTGAGCGTATTTTTCTATCAGTAGCGCCGGGTCTTTGTCGGGTGTCCAGATCAGATAGACGCACGCTACAATGCCAGCGATCAGTAGGTAAAGCATGAGCTTAAATAATTTTTTCATTCGGTACAAAGATAGCAAAAATTAAACCGTATTCATCGCGCATAGTAGTTGATTTCTGAGTAAACACCATGACACCGCTATTCTCTGAATTATCCACTGCAGACACGATAGTAGCTACTCGCAAACGAGTATTCGTACTGGGTGCCACTGGAACCATAGGTCGCGCGACAGTACGTGCTTTGATGCATCAGGGACATGAGGTAGTTTGTTTTATTCGGCCACGTGCAGGAATGCGTGAGACGCTGACTCAGGACGAGACTGCCCAATGGTTAGAAGGAGCATTAATTCGCCATGGTGATGTAAATGACCCTACATCATTAAAAAATCAGGGTTTTAGAGATGAAAAATTTGATGTTGTCGTATCGTGCCTGGCTTCACGTACCGGCGCTCCTAAGGATGCATGGGCTATTGATTATCAAGCCCATGTTTATGCTTTGGAATGTGCAAA
>JAULVH010000366.1:4862-6362 GCA_032111105.1 Burkholderiaceae bacterium
GTGGCGCAGTTTGTAATGCTATCGGCGATATGCGTACAAAAGCCCTCATTAGCATTTCAGCAGGCTAAGCTTGCGTTTGAAAAAATTCTGATGGAATCGGGTATGACGTATTCCATTGTTCGCCCTACAGCTTTTTTTAAATCCTTATCAGGACAAATAGAGCGCGTGAGAAAAGGAAAAGCATTTCTTGTATTTGGCGATGGCACCTTAACTTCATGCAAGCCGATTAGCGACAGTGATTTGGGTGACTACCTTGCTGATTGCTTAAACGATCAGACTCGCCATAATCGCATTCTGCCTATAGGCGGCCCGGGTGCCGCCATCACACCCAGAGAGCAGGGAGAAAAGTTATTCGCTTTGTTGAATAAAGAAGTTCGCTTTAAGCACGTCCCTGTGGCATTTCTTGATGTGATCATTGCGGTGCTGAGTATTTTAGGGCGAGTGATTCCTGTGCTTGCTGCTAAAGCTGAATTGGCACGCATAGGGCGCTATTACGCGACTGAATCTATGTTGGTGTGGGATGCGCAGTCGGGCACCTACAATGCCTTAGCTACCCCATCTACAGGAACACAGACTCTCTTTGACTACTATGCTGATGTGGTTGCTGGAGCGGCAGTACCTGAACGGGGTGATCATGCAGTTTTTTAAGATGTCACCCCTTCATTGTCTATTTGGCACGAAGGTATTTAGCTCAAGGGAAGAAATCAACAGGCTTCATTAATTTATTTTGCTGGCTTTCCATCGCACCCAGCTCCCCACTTTTCTTTACATACTCCAGCCATTCAGGGTCCTGCCACAGCTTGGCGCGGCGTTCTTCCCGGTCGCCTGCATTTTGGTACTGCCATATATGCACATATTCATTCGGATTACCGGTTTCTACGAAAGCGAAAAGAACCGGTAAGCCTAAGTGCCGTACTTGCGGAGTTTTGCCCAATTTTTCATAGAGCGCCAAATGAGTTTTTATCGTACCTGGCTTGCATGTATAGGTTCTCACGTCGAGCAGCATGGAATCTCCTGATTAAATTTTATTTTTTAAAAAAATGAATTGCCGGGTGTTTTCTTATATGGATACAGGTACAGACTTTATCAGATGCTCTTTAAAGTAAAGCGCAATCGGCGGTAAATTTTTTCCTTTTCGGGAAACAATATGCCAGGCAGATTGAATTGGAAAATCAGCCACAGTAAGAATGTTTATATCTTTTCTGTTTGACGACTCAGTTAGTGCATGTTTTGAAAGCACACCTATACCTAAATCGCCCGCAACAGCTTCACGTATAGCTTCATTGCTACCGAGTTCCATACGTAAATTAGGTTTAAATTTTTTATTTTTAAAAAAATTATCGATGGCCATGCGTGTACCTGATCCGCGTTCGCGCAGGATAAATTTTTCTGAAGTCAGATCTGACAAGGTCAATTTTTTCTTTTTCGTTAATGGATGTTCATTCGACGCAATGATAACCAGAGGGTTGTCCATAAAGATATGTTCTTTAATTTCCAGAT
>JAULVH010000367.1:0-917 GCA_032111105.1 Burkholderiaceae bacterium
GGTGGTGGAACTGGTAGACGCGCCGGACTCAAAATCCGGTTCCGAAAGGAGTGTCGGTTCGATTCCGACCCGAGGCACCACACTGTATGAAAACAAATCAAGCTCCCTTCGTGGGGGCTTGTTTGCTTTTAGGGATCGCTTTTCGGGCTAGGTTGTCCAATTTTTCGTGGACTTTGTGCGAGCTAAGAGCCTGGACTAGCTGCTTAGGCTAAAAATAAAAACCCGCTGTGATGTCTGTCAGACACGCGATCTGTCTTACGCACTTTCACGCTCTTGCTGTCGCCCTATTACTGTATTGCCTGCAACACGTAGTCCGCGCACTGGTTAATCAGTCGGCGTTATGCATTTTGCTTGAGCTCCGCTTGCGCAGGTGCTGCCTCGGCAACGGCTACATCAGCCGCATCACCCACAGACTGCATATCCTCGGAGACCTCTCCGGCGATCGTTGAATTATCACCATCAGTTGTTGCAGGGTCGATCGCTGTATCGGGCTGGGCTAATTCCGTATCGGGCGCAATGGCCTGAACTTCTTCTGTTACGGGCGGTGTCACTGCTGCAGGTGCAGCAAGAGTTGGAGCAGCAGGGCCTGCGGCGGCTTTGTCGGGAGTGGTACCCAGTACCGGCTCTTCTTTTTTGGGCTCTTTCTTCACTTTCTTTTTGGGCTGACTAGCACGAACATTTTGTGCCATGACCAGGGTTGCAAACAGACCCAGCACCGCCAGCATGATGATCACCGATGTGGGTGTAAAGGTGACTACGGCCATTAATCCCAATACGAGAATGATGGCCACTGGCAGCATGGCTAATTCTGCAATAAAGACAAACGGTGTCACAAACGCCGACATGAGCAAAATAAAGCTGATCCACTGCGCGCTGAAATCTTTGCTGAACATGGCTTGTAGGCCGACGCCTAAAAA
>JAULVH010000367.1:927-14001 GCA_032111105.1 Burkholderiaceae bacterium
AAAAACAGCAACCCCAGGGGGAAACGTACCCACCAATGCCCCCAGAAACGCCGACTCGCAATACGGGTATCACTCATGTAGCGCTGCTGCTCTTCTATCGCTTCTTCAGTCCACTTCCACTGTTTGGCTCTGACTAACTGAAAACCTTCCGAGTTGAACCAAAAAACTAATCCGTATAACCACAAGATCAGCGGCAACAGCCAATCAATCGGACCCTGATCAGGGCTAAAGGCATACAAGGTTTGTACAGCCGCTGGTACGCCCAGGCTGACGAGTGTAGGAATTGTGGCATTCGACAGGCGTTCTTCTCTGCTGAGAAGAATATAGTCGCCATTGATGCCGGGTTGTTTTTTCATACTTATCGTACTTAGTGTACTTATCGGGATTTGCGCTTACGTATTTCCATCACACCGAAGGCAGCCAGGCCAGCAACAAGTATCGTCACTGCCAAAATCCCCTCCCACGGCAAATACTCTATCACCCAACCAATCACAGCAAGAAGGGCAACGCCTACACACACTAACAGCACCAGTATCAACGGTTCACGCCAAGCCCATAGATTGATGATGGTGATGACCGTGGTTGCCACCAACCACTCACCTGGTACTTGCATCTGATGTAGCACCAACACCCAGTACATCAGAGCTATCAATATCACTGCCAGAGGTATTCGTATGGCGGGGTGAAACGCTATGGTCCATTCCTGTTCTTCAGGAATGTCAGACACAGGCCTGGGCAAACTCGGTTCAAATAAAACACCTTCGCGTCGCCAGCCACGTCTTTGCCGACCACCAAACCAGCTGAAGACGAATGGCGTGAATAGAACCACGATCAGATAAACACCCAACGCCCAGATCCAGCCACTGCCCGGTGCGGCGAACAATGCCTTAATCCCCAGCCAGATAAACAGGGTTATCAGTACGGTACGTTTTAGCCGACGCCACCACCGTGCACGAAATTCATCCGTGTGTTGATATCCGGCCATGATCACGCTTTGCCGCTGCTTCATCAAAATGCCCTTGCTTGCGAGCCGCTATTGCTACGCCAGGCTGAACGCCTGGAATTAAAAGATCGAAATGACTTTATAAACTACTAGGGAGATGCTGTTTATCTATGAATTTTATGGCGAGCCAGCGTAGCTGTGCCACGCGGGGCTTAGCGAATCAGGTGCTCATCCTCTGCCACTGACACTGTAAACGTCTTGCTTTTATTTAATTACTAATTATTTAGCTTATTTTAGCATTTTGATTCTTAATGGAAACTGCAAATGCCTCCACAAGTCTGAGATTTTGCAAAGAACAGGGCTAGCTTTTGCTACAGGACGTCGACCGGATCATCGCGACAGGTATTTTTAAGAAAAATGAAAAGCTCCAACATGAGAGCAATGACGACATAACTCCGCCAGGTTAGGAAATGCCAGTTTGATTTTTTACAGCCACCCAACCAGCAGCGCGCACGTGCCAGTTACTTGACCGACGCGCGATGCAAAATGATCAAAACTGACAATTTTTGTCATTTGCCGACAATTTTTTTCATAACTCGGACAACATATTTACCAAGTAAAAAATTTGATTCACGCAGGGTTAAGTTTTGAAGAGCGTACTCACGCTTTTGTAAATCTCTACTTACGCGACATAAATAAAAATTGGCCTCTTATCGATCAACGATTCGTTTATCAATCACTTTTATTTTTTACTTAAAAAAATACACTCGTTTTATTTCAGCGAGCAAGTCGCTAGCAAGACGAATGCAATCCTCTTATTTATCTCATGTCAGGCACGCAATTTGCCAGTGCGAACCAATCCACACAATTTAGTGGATCAACTTTCATTGATCTGTTCTAAGGAGTACCTCATGAGAAATACCCATCGCAACTGCTCGCATCGAGCAACACAAGGTTTTACGTTAATTGAATTAATGATCGTGGTCGCGATCATCGGCATCCTCGCCGCTGTGGGCATACCTGCCTATCAGGATTACACAGCAAGAGCGCGTGTTGCAGAAGGTCCCAGTTTAGCCTCACCCGCCATGACTGCAGTGGGTGCTGCCTGCAGTGATGGTACTTTGGCCGCACGAAATACCGATCTCACCCACGATGACTTGGGACTGCCCGCCGGTAACACCATCATAGGAAGATTTGTAACGGGCGTTACTGTAGCGGGAACCGCAGCCACTACAGCGACCGTAACAATTACCTACAATGGCGATATACCCGGTGTAGCTGCTGGTAATGACCTGATCTACACCGGCACCTGTGCCGCAGGCTCTGGACTTAGGTGGGCAATCGCTGGCTCTGTTCCAGCGCGCCTACGACCAAGAATCTAATTCAAGTTCATAAAAAATGGGGAGCAGTTGCTCCCCATTTTTTGGTCAACTTATTGAAGTTAACTTCATCGATTTAAATTCACCGATTTAACTTCAGCGATAAAACTTACAGCGCTGCTTTTAACAATCTTGCCATCTCCGACGGATTACGCGTTACTTTAATACCGCAGGCATCCATGATTTCTAATTTCGCCTGAGCTGTATCTGCACCACCGGATATCAACGCACCGGCGTGACCCATACGCTTACCCGGAGGAGCGGTTACACCGGCAATGAAACCAACCACAGGTTTCTTCATATGCTCTTTAATCCACTGCGCTGCATTGGCTTCGTCAGGCCCACCGATTTCACCAATCATGATCACGGCGTCGGTATCAGGATCGTCGTTAAACATTTGCATGATGTCGATGTGCTTTAAGCCGTTGATGGGGTCCCCACCAATACCAACGGCTGACGATTGGCCTAAGCCTAAAGCAGTTAACTGGCCAACAGCTTCATAGGTGAGTGTGCCTGAGCGCGAGACCACACCTATACGACCTTTTTTGTGTATGTGGCCGGGCATGATGCCGATCTTGATTTCATCAGGAGTGATTAAACCGGGGCAGTTCGGGCCCAGCAATAGCGTCTTGCTACCGGCTTTTTTCATTTTGTCTTTGAGTGCCAGCATGTCACGTACGGGTATGCCCTCGGTAATGCAAATAGTCAGATCAAGCTGAGCTTCAACGGCCTCCCAGATAGCATCCGCAGCACCTGCCGGTGGCACATAAATAACTGACACCGTTGCGCCGGTGGCTTGCTTGGCTTCTTTTACGGTTGCGTAAATTGGTATGTCTTCAAAATTTTCACCGGCTTTTTTTGGATTAACGCCAGCAACAAAACAATTTTTACCGTTGGCATAGTCTCTGCACATACGGGTGTGAAACTGGCCGGTCTTGCCAGTAATGCCTTGCGTAATGACCTTGGTATCTTTATTGATCAGGATGGACATGATTCTTCCTTGGGCGATTATTTACCACTAGCGGCGGCAACCACTTTTTGTGCTGCCTCTTCCATTGTGTCGGCTGAGATGATGGGCAATCCAGATTCAGCGAGCATTTTTTTACCTATATCTTCATTGGTACCCTTCATGCGAACGACTAAGGGCACTTTGAGCGATACGGCACGCGACGCTGCGATCACACCTTCAGCAATCACGTCACAACGCATGATCCCGCCAAAAATATTCACCAATATCGCTTGCAGGTGTGGATTCTTCAGCATGATCTTGAACGCTTCTGTCACTTTTTCTGCCGTAGCACCACCGCCCACATCTAAAAAGTTAGCTGGCTCGCCATCAAATAATTTAATGGTGTCCATGGTGGCCATAGCAAGACCTGCACCATTGACTAAGCAGCCGATGTTTCCATCCAAAGAAATGTAAGCCAGATCAAATTTTGACGCTTCTACTTCAGCAGGATCTTCTTCATCGACATCGCGATACGCCACAATTTCAGGCTGACGGTACAAGGCATTGGCATCGAAATTAAATTTCGCATCAAGTGCGATCACTTTGCCGTCACCGGTAATGATCAACGGATTGATTTCAGCGAGTGATGAGTCTGTTTCCCAATACGCCTTGTATAAACCCTGCAAAAGCGTACGCGCTGCGGGAATAGAGCCGGCAGGCACACCAATTTTTGCGGCGATATCATCTGCTTCTTTATCTTTTAGGCCAGTCGCCGGATCGATTTCAATTTTGTGTATGAGCTCTGGATGTTTTTCAGCGACTTCTTCAATATCCATGCCGCCTTCGCTAGAAGCCATTAACACGACGCGCTGAGAAATTCTATCGGTCACTAGCGACACATACAGCTCTTTTTTGATGTCTGCGCCTTCTTCAACCAATAAGCGACGAACTTTTTGTCCGGTCGGGCTGGTTTGATGGGTAACTAACTGCATGCCCATGATCTGGTTTGCGTACTCTCTAACCTGATCCAACGACTTTGCCACTTTCACACCACCGCCCTTACCCCGGCCTCCGGCATGAATTTGCGCTTTGACGACCCAGACCGGGCCACCCAAAGTTTCCGCAGCTTTGACCGCCTCATCAACACTCATGCAGGCGATACCGCGCGGTACAGTTACGCCATACTTTCTGAGTAGTTCTTTTCCCTGGTATTCATGGATCTTCATGCGGACTTCCCTTCAGACGCAATGGATAGTGGTTTAATTAAATGGTACGTGGTTAAGCTAAATAGTGGTTGCTGCATAGTGAGAATTAATTATTCGTGATGGGCTTGATAAACCAACGCGGATAATATTTTTCCACTGCTGGCCCATCACGACGTAAGGCGTGACAGCGATCGAGTTGAAAAGGAACCTGAGTCATATCCTCGCCCGACCCTGTATCGCCGGTAGGAAGAACATCGCCCGCAAACGCCTGTATGGCTGCCGTGGGCAACACGCCGGCTAACTCAGTCAAATGCGTACACCCTGCGGTTCCAGCCAACCGCTCGCGCAATTCTTTGCGAAAGCCTCTCATCAAATTCAGACCGATAAGTTTTTTATAGGCGGGACTCACCGTGTCGCAATAACCTGGATAAGGAACAGCTTCTGACACTGATACAGCGTCAACAATAGTCAAACGGGTATCGATAGTGACGCGCAGCCAAAGATCATGAATAGGCGAGCCTGGGAGGCGATCACCAGAGGCTAAATGAGCCACCCTGGTTTTGGTATCGGTAATGCGGGTATCTATATCCCACAGACCATCCTCACGCTCAAAGGCTTGCGCTTCGATATTTCGGACATGACGCAAAACACGGGCTAGTTTCGGAGCGGGGAGGGACATAATTCCGGTAGCGTACGTAGCAGCTAGTATGCTAGTGCACGAATTGAGCAGTTGTGCAGCCTGTCGCAGTTTCTACGACTGGTGCCGCTCATGCGGCGCTGCAAAGCTGTTGAAGTTTAGCACAGACCACCGCCACTTTTCCCCAAAACGAGGGGTTCAATACCAGGATTAGCCTGTGTATTCTGCTATTTTTTATGGCTCTTTGAACGTATGGGCTAGCTTTATTACAAACTGTATAGCGCTGTGCGAAAAACCGCGCTGCTGCAAAAATCGCATCTGTTTCGCGCGTTCTTCATGAGAACCAGGCTTGGCACCAAATTTTTTTTGCCAAACTTCCAATGCGCGCTCGTTTTCACCTTCCAGCAAGGAAACCCTCAGGGTAGAGACCGTAGCGTCATTTAATCCATGACTTTGAAGTTCGGACACTATGCGTGAACTGCCGTAGCGGGAGGCACGCCGATTAACCAATGATTCGGCAAATCGCTCGTCGGAAAGAAATTTTTGTGTCACTAGCCAATCCAGTAACTGGTCGAGATCGTCTCCCTCTTGGGCATGACGAGCCAATTTACGAGCCAGCTCTAGCCGGCTATGTTCGCGCGCCGAGAGATATCTCAGCGCGCGAGCTTTCAGGCTAATTTTAGAGGGTGCAAAGGACAACGTATGATCACGCTTCCTTCATCTCAGCTGCGGCAGCAGCAGCCGCCTTTGCTGATTTTTTTGTAGGTGGTGCATCGGTATCAGCGGCAGCCGCCAGTTGCTTAGCTGGCAGCGATGGCAAGACCGGCACGCCCAGATGCTCGCGCACTTTATTTTCGATTTCGTGAGAAAGCTCAGGACGCTCTCTGAGGTACTGACGGGCATTGTCTTTACCCTGACCAATACGCTCGCCATTGTAGCTATACCAAGCACCCGATTTTTCTACGATTTTTGCATCTGAACCTAAATCGAGTATCTCGCCTTCGCGCGATGTGCCTTCTCCGTACAAAATATCGAAGTGAGCTTCTCTGAATGGCGGAGCAATTTTATTTTTAACGACTTTGACTTTGGTTTCATTACCTATGACTTCATCTCCAGATTTAATGGAGCCGGTGCGACGAATATCCAAACGTACCGAAGCATAAAACTTCAAGGCATTACCACCTGTGGTGGTTTCTGGATTACCAAACATGACACCAATCTTCATTCGTATCTGATTAATGAAGATAACCATGGTGTTGGTACGATTGATGGAGCCAGTCAGTTTGCGCAGTGCTTGTGACATGAGTCGAGCCTGTAAGCCTGGCAAGGAATCACCCATATCGCCTTCGATTTCAGCACGCGGCGTCAATGCTGCAACGGAATCGATAACAATCAGGTCAACGGCGCCTGAGCGCACCAGTGCATCGGTGATCTCTAGTGCCTGTTCGCCTGTGTCTGGCTGAGAAATGAGTAAATCATGAAGATTGACGCCCAGCTTTTGCGCATAAATGGTATCCAGAGCATGTTCGGCATCGATAAAGGCGCAGGTGCCGCCTAGCTTTTGCATCTCGGCGATGACTTGCAGTGTCATGGTCGTTTTACCTGATGACTCAGGGCCGTAAATCTCGATAACCCGACCCCGTGGCAAGCCACCCACGCCTAAAGCCACGTCCAAACCCAGAGATCCGGTAGATACAACCTGCACTTCTTCAGCCACGGCGCCATCAGCCATACGCATGACCGAGCCTTTGCCAAACTGTTTTTCTATCTGTGCCAGCGCCGCTGACAAGGCCTTGCCTTTTTCGGAATTCGCCAGTTTTTTGTCGTCCATGAGTATCTTTCGCTGCTGTAGAAGGTGGAATCAGGGCCGAGCACGCTAGTACGTCGGGTTTCGCAGTACTGTATAAAAAAACAGTGGATGATGCAAGCGGAATTTAAAATTCATTTATTATCTTTTTACTAATTTAGCCAAAGCCACCATACACAATGCTTGGTTGCTGCCAGTCAACAAACCCAATAGACTGAGTCCTAGCCGACTAAATCCTACAAACACTATGCGCATACTCCTCGCCGAAGACGACAGCGTGCTTGCCGACGGTCTGACTCGTTCGCTGCGCCAGTCCGGCTATGTGACTGACTGCGTAGACAATGGTCAGGCGGCCGACAGCGCTCTGTCCGGGCAGGATTTCGATCTCTTAATTCTCGACCTTGATCTTCCCAAGCTTTCGGGGCTGGAAGTACTCAGCCGCTTACGGGCGCGCGATTCCAGAATCCCCGTATTGATACTGACAGCCGGTGATTCAGTTGATCAGCGTGTAAAAGCGCTGGATCTGGGGGCCGATGATTTCATGGCAAAACCGTTCGCCCTGTCCGAACTTGAGGCGCGCGTTCGCGCACTCACCCGCCGTGGTGCAGGCGGAGGCCCTACGATTATTAAACATGGCCCTCTAGGATTTGATCAGGTCGGAAGAATCGCCTACTTAAACGACACGATGATCGATTTGTCAGCACGCGAGCTTGGCTTGCTTGAAGTCTTACTAAAGCGTAGCGGAAGGTTAGTCTCAAAAGAACAGTTGGTTGATCATTTGTGCGAATGGGGTGAAGAGGTCAGTAATAACGCCATTGAAGTTTACGTACATCGTTTGCGTAAAAAAATAGAAGGTGGTGGCGTACGCATCGCCACTGTACGAGGCTTGGGATATTGCCTCGAAAAATTTTCTCAGTCAGCTCCTGTTGAAAACCAGGACGCAGGTACTAGCTGACTCATGCCGTGCACATCAGCCGTTCATCACCGATAGTGGTTACACCAACCCATCTACCGCAAGAACAAATCTCCCAGCGCTCATTGTTTGGAGAAATTCTGGATTGGATGCTGATGCCTTTGCTATTGCTCTGGCCTCTCAGCATAGGTATTACCTATTTCGCAGCCACTTCCATCGCCAACGAACCCTTTGACCGATCGCTTGAAGATCGCGTAACAGTGCTTGCGCAGCAAGTCAAAGAATCGAATGGGATCGTTAGTGCTCAACTGCCCGTATCGGCGCGCGATATCTTGCGAGCCGACGACATCGACAATGTGTATTTTCAAATTGGTGGCCCCCGCCAGGAATTAATCGCGGGTGATAGTGACATGCCCTATCCCGTAGAAGAAGATAAGCCCGTCCCCTGGTCAGTACTTTTACGCGATGCGCAAATACGCAATACTGAAGTGCGCGTTGCGTATGTCTACGTCAATCTGCAAACTCTGCGCAGCCCCAGCATAGACGCAGGAAAAGAACGCTACGCGCTAGTGCAAGTAGCCGAAACTCTGGAAAAAAGGCGCGAACTCGCCAAGCAAATAGTCAAAGGCGTGATTCTTCCCGAATTTATTATTTTGCCCATCGCACTCACACTGCTGTGGTTTGCACTGACGCGAGGACTATCGCCCTTAACCAGTTTGCAGGATCACATACGATCACGCCGCCCTGACGATCTGTCGCCGATTGACGCGAGCGCAGTGCCTGAAGAAATTTCGCCCTTAGTTCGCTCGCTTAATGACATGCTGGCCAGGCTCTCGCAAAGTATCCAGCTGCAAAAGCGTTTTATTGCTGACGCTGCACATCAAATGAAAACACCGCTTGCAGGTATGCGCATGCAATCGGAACTCGCTCTACGGCAATCCGACAGCACAGAAATTCGACACTCACTTGAGCAGCTTTCAAAAAGTTCAGAATCTGCTACGCGCATGATTAACCAACTACTTGCCTTAGCGCGTGCTGAAACGCTCTCTGCACAAGCCATGCCGTTTGAAAAAGTTGAACTCACAGAGCTAGCCCGCAACGTCGTGCAAGACTGGGTTCAATCAGCATTGAGTCGTCAAATCGATCTCGGTTTTGAAGCTGAAAATTTTAAAGTGGTGATTAACGGTAATCCCACCATGCTGCGCGAGATGCTTAATAATTTAATAGATAACGCTCTACGCTACACACCCGCTACGGGTAGTGTGACTGTACGCATACGCGCTGATCACGAAGACCCATTTGCCATACTTGAGGTGGACGATACCGGGCCTGGGATTCCACTGTCTGAACGCACGCATATATTCGAGCGCTTTTATCGAATTATTGGCACGCAAGTCGAAGGTAGTGGCTTAGGATTAGCTATCGTTCGAGAGATCGCTATTCGTCACGGTGTGGATATCGATATCTCCAATAATCCACGCAGCACCGATGAACGATACCCCGGAAGCTTGTTTAAAATTATCTTCAAACGTGACGTCGCTCATTTTTAAAGAAAAAAACTAGATGATTAATCGTGAATTATCTACTGTAAGCAAAGCACGTTATTGGCAAAAAGTACGTGCACTGACATTCGTTTTACTGGCGTTTTGGACTGTACTAAATTTTTGCGTGATATTTTTTGCACGAGAGCTATCCAGCCTCATGCTGTTTGGTTGGCCTGTTCCTTTTTACATGGCGGCTCAAGGAACCATATTGATTTATTTGCTAATCATAGGTGGCTATGCGCGCACAGTAAATCAACTAGAGCGTGCATTAGCCAGCGCAGAAAAAACGAAAGCGCCTAATGAGTCAGCCTAAGTTTTCGCTTCCATTGGGTCGATATGTTGGATTGTTCATCGCAGGATTAAGCCTGCTACTCATTTCGCTTGCCATACTCGAACGTGAAGGCTTTCCACGCTTCTGGCTAGGTTATCTTTTTCTCTTCACATCCATCGTTGTTTACGCTGGCATAGGCTTGTTTAGTCGCACCTCGGATATCGCCGAATACTATGTTGCTGGTCGGCGTATTCCGGCACTATTTAATGGCATGGCAACAGCTGCTGACTGGATATCGACAGCGAGCTTCATAGGTCTGGCAGGTGGATTGTATTTACATGGTTTTGATGGACTGGCTTACATCATGGGTTGGACTGGTGGCTATTGCCTGGTCGCTCTGCTGATTGCCCCCTATCTGCGCAAGTTCGGTGGCTACACCATTCCCGATTATCTCGCTGCACGATTTGGAAAAAATGGTAGCGGCAACGCTATCCGATTACTCGCTGTAATAGCGACCTTGCTGGTGTCGTTCACGTATGTTGTTGCGCAAATTTACGGTGTCGGCTTGATCACCTCGCGCTTTACGGGTATCGATTTTTCTGTAGGTATTTTTCTAGGCTTGGCCAGTATTTTGGTGTGTTCTTTTTTGGGCGGTATGTTAGCAATCACCTGGACCCAAATTGCACAATACATCATCATCATTGTTGCTTTTACTATCCCGGTCGCATGGCTATCAGCCAAACAAACCGGTGTGCCACTTCCTCAAATTGCTTATGGATCAGCGATTGCCAAACTGACTGCCTACGAATACATACTGGCAGATGACAGCAGTGAACAACAGGTGCGTGATTTGTATCGCAAGCGAGCTGAGCGCTACGAAAAAAAAATCGCCCGTCTGCCGCAATCCTGGGATGAAGGTCGGGCCGAGGCACGCAAGCATTTACAAGATCTGCAAACAAACAATGCGTCCCTCAAAGATATCAAAGCAGCGAATCGTTTGCTCACCGAATATCCAAAAAGCCCTGCAGAAGCAAAACGCCGCTGGCAACAAGAGATGGATCTCGATCTGGCGCGTGCTCAGCCACTGCAATCCCACACACAACCCTTTCAAGGTACCGATCAGCAAAGCTCAGATATCAAACGCAATAATTTCATTGCCTTGATGTTTTGTTTGATGCTGGGTACTGCTGCGCTGCCTCATTTGCTGATGCGATCGTGCACTACCTCTTCGGTACAAGAAACACGAACCTCTGTATTCTGGGCACTGTTTTTCGTCATGCTGCTCTACACCCTATTACCGGCCATGGCGGTATTGGTTAAATTCGAGATCTACACCAATCTGGTCGGCATAGACTATGCGCACCTACCGAGTTGGGTAACTTACTGGGCCAATATCGACAAATCCAAACCCATGATCAGCATCATTGATATCAACATGGACGGACTAATTCAATTAGCTGAAATCACCATAGATGGCGACATGATTGCTTTGGCATCGCCAGAAATTGCCGGGCTACCGTATGTGATTTCCGCTTTAATCGCCGCAGGTGCCTTGGCAGCGGCACTCTCGACTGCCGATGGCTTACTGTTGGTTATTTCCAGTGCGCTGGCTCACGACACCTATTTCAAAATGGTGGACCCCGCAGCGTCTAGCCAACGACAAGTCACCATTTCGAAATTGCTATTGTTAGTCGTCGCACTATTGGCCACCTATGCGGCTTCTTTTCGACCTGGCGATATTTTGTCTCTCGTAAGTGCGGCATTTTCGTTGGCCGCATCCACTCTTTTCCCCGCACTTGTTTTGGGCGTTTTTTGGAAACGAGCGAACCAGCAAGGGGCAGTCGCAGGAATGCTGACTGGTTTTTCTGTTTGCCTCATCTATTTGGTGCAAACCAGTCCGGGTCTGGGCGGTGATATCACCCACCAGTGGTTTCATATCGCACCGGTATCGGCGGGTATTTTTGGCGTACCTGCTGCTTTCTTAGCCATAGTGATCGTATCGCTGATGACTGACCCACCTGGATCAGAGGAAATCGCAATGCTGGAAAATTTGCGCTCACCCTGACTAGGCCCTCGCTGGCACATTTCTTGATAGAGCCCTAAGACTATCCAACAAAATAAATCTTCGGAGTCTAGGGCCCATGGCCAATTTTTTTAATGAAATGTATGTGGACGGGGGAGCTGAGGTCCGCACTCATTACCGGGCATTCGAAGACTGGCGGGCGGAACAAGCAACAGATATGCTGACCCGCAAACGCATAGAGGCCGATGTTATTTTTCGGCGCGTAGGAATCACCTTCGCCGTTTATGGCAGCGATGCAGGTACAGAACGACTCATTCCCTTCGATATTATCCCGCGCATCATTCCCTCATCAGAATGGGAACAGCTGCAAACCGGTTTGAAGCAACGCGTACAGGCGCTTAATCTGTTCATCCACGATATTTACCACGACCAAAATATCGTCAAAGCTGGCGTACTCCCGGCTGAACAAGTATTTCGTAATGCGCAGTACCGCCCGGAAATGCAAGGTATTTCAGTGGCTTCGGATATTTATGCGCACATCGCCGGTGTAGACATCGTGCGTGCTGGTGCAGGTGAGTTTTATGTACTCGAAGATAATCTGCGCGTACCTTCTGGCGTGTCTTACATGCTGGAAGACAGAAAAATGATGATGCGACTTTTTCCCGATCTGTTTGCACGTCACAAGGTTGCACCGGTTGCTCACTATCCGGATCTTTTGCTCGACATGCTGCGCTCGGTAGCGCCACTGGGTGTAGACAACCCTACCGTGGTTGTCATGACGCCGGGTATGTATAACTCGGCTTATTTTGAACACGCCTTTTTAGCTCAGCAAATGGGCGTAGAACTAGTCGAAGGACAAGACTTGTTCGTCAATGACAATCACGTCTATATGCGAACGACACGTGGTCCTCAACGTGTGGATGTGATTTATCGCCGCGCCGATGATGATTTCCTGGATCCACTCGTATTTCGATCGGACTCTACTTTGGGTGTAGCGGGTTTATTGTCAGTCTACCGTGCAGGCCGTGTAACACTCGCCAATGCGATAGGTACTGGGGTAGCCGACGATAAATCGATTTATCCTTTTGTGCCTGACATGATACGGTTTTACCTCTCTGAAGAACCCATCCTAAATAACGTCCCCACCTATCAATGTCGTAAAAAAGACGATCTTCAGTACACGTTGGATCATCTTTCAGAGTTGGTCGTAAAAGAAGTTCATGGCGCCGGAGGGTATGGGATGCTGGTAGGACCTGCATCAACCAAAGCAGAAATCGAGGCCTTCCGTGTACGACTCAAAGCAAAACCCGAGGGCTATATTTCTCAACCCACCCTGGCACTCTCTGCCTGCCCTACCTATGTGGAATCAGGTATCGCTCCGCGACATATAGATCTGCGACCGT
>JAULVH010000368.1:0-6953 GCA_032111105.1 Burkholderiaceae bacterium
ATGAGTCTGCCGTTTGATCCTACGTATCTTGAAGGCGGTACTGAGCACAGCATGGCCGAAGATGATGATGCTGCTCCGTTGATGCCGCATTACTTCAATTATCGTAAAACCACGATCTATGGTGGTTCAAATGAAATTCAGCGCAATATCATTACTCAGATGATTCTGGGTTTATAGAGCGTCCATTCAAGGAGATAGAGATGGACTTTGACTTCTCGCCTGAGCAGCAACAACTGCTAGATGCCATTACGCGCTGGGCTGAAAAAGATTACAGTTTTGAGACACGTAAAAAAATCATCCACTCAGATAGTGGCCATTCCGAATTGGCATGGCAGGCACTGGCTGAATTAGGTGTGCTGGCATTACCTATACCTGCGGAACATGATGGTTTTGATGGCACAGCAATTGATCAGATGGTGGTGATGCAGGCATTGGGTCGGGCATTACTCATCGAGCCTGTGTTTGCAACTTTGTTGGGCGTGGAGTTTTTAAAACTCGCAGGTGCGCATGGTGCGTTGCTCTCCCAGGTAGGTGCTGGTGAAGTAAAGCTCGCGTGTGCTTTGAGTGAGCGTATCTCCCGCCACGAATTACACAACATCAGCCTGAGTGCGACTCACAGCGGTGATGGCTGGGTGTTGGACGGCGAAAAAGTCAATGTGCAGCATGCAGCGCAAGCAGATTATCTGATTGTTTCAGCGCGTAGTCGAGGTAATGCGCGCGACATAGCGGGAATTTCATTGTTTGTTGTGCCTGTTGATACGGCTGGTATCAGCATGCATGACAGTCGAACTAATGATGGTATGCGCACGGCGACTGTTCACTTCAAGCATGTGCGAGTTACTGAAGAGACTATGCTGGGTAAAGAAGGTCATGGCGGTGATATGTTGGATGCAGCGGCCGACCATGGTGTGAGCTTATTGTGTTCGGAAGCGCTGGGTGTGATGGAAGCATTACAGGCAGCTACGCTGGAGTACATACGTACACGACAGCAGTTCGGTGTGCCTATAGGTAAATTCCAGGTTTTACAGCACCGTATGGCAGATATGTTTATGCATCTGGAACAAGCGCGTTCTATGACGATGCTAGCGGCGGTGAAAGTCGCTTCGTCGGATGCTACTGAGCGCAGACGCGTGGTGTCAGCTGCGAAGGCCAGAGTAGGTCAGGCAATGAAGTTCATTGGTCAGCAAGCAGTACAACTGCATGGCGGTATGGGTGTGACGAATGAAATGCTGGCGGCGCATTATTTCAAACGGCTCACAGCTATTGAACTAACTCTGGGTGACACAGATCATCACCTGTCTCGATTTATTGCGCAGCCTGGCTTTGCCAGCGCAGATTAATATAACTGGAATTTTTATGCGTACATTTGCAACTGTCGCTGCTTTGCAGGCTGAAGTGGGAAATGAAATCGCCGTATCCAATTGGATGACGATTTCACAAAAACGCGTCAATCTGTTTGCCGATGCCACTGATGATCATCAGTGGATACATGTAGACCCAGAACGCGCACAACGTGAATCCCCCTTTGGTGGCACGATTGCGCATGGTTACATGACGCTTTCTCTTATTCCCACCTTGTTTGAATCCGTGGTTGAGCTGCCACCGGGAAAAATGAGTATTAACTACGGACTGAACAAAGTTCGCTTTCCATCGCCCATGTTAGTGGGCGGTCGGTTACGCGGACGTTTCAAGCTGATGACAGTAGAGCCCATGGAGGGCTGTGTTCAAAGTATTTGGCTGATGACGGTGGAGCTGGAAGGCTCGGACAAACCCGTGTGCGTTGCTGAGTCAGTGCTCAGAAAATATTTTTAAAATTTTCAGATCCACCAAAAAATATCAAAAGCATCGAACTCATTAAAATCATCAAAAGCGTTGAGAGCTTTCAACGCTTTTGATACTGAGTCGCACCAAACATCATTTCTCTGGCTTTATCATCGACCAGAGGTTTGCGTAGATGCGTTAATACTTCCACACCGCGTTGCACAGCCGGACGAGCAGCGATTTCATCATGCCAGCGTTTGGCATTCGGAAAATCATCCCAGTTGATACCCTGATTTTTCCATGAACGTGTCCACGGAAAGCACGCAATATCGGCGATGGTGTATTCCTCACCAGCGATATACGCATGTTTGGCTAGCTGCCTGTCCATCACACCATAGAGTCGATTGGCTTCGTTGGTATAACGATTGACAGCGTAATCAATTTTCTCTGGCGCATAGATACGGAAATGATGTGCCTGACCGAGCATGGGGCCCAATCCGCCCATCTGAAACATTAACCACTGCAAGACAGTGAATTTTTCTATATCGGTTTTACCCAGAAATTTATCCACCTTGCTGGCTAAGTACACCAGAATCGCGCCCGATTCAAACATAGCAAACGGTTTTCCATCTGGACCATGTGGATCAACGATAGCTGGGATTTTATTGTTAGGAGAGATCGCTAAAAATTCAGGTTTGAATTGATCGCCTTCACCTATGTCGATGTTATGCGCACGGTAAGCTAATCCGCATTCTTCCAGCATGATATGAACTTTATGACCATTGGGTGTGGCCATGGAGTAGACGTCGATCATAGTAGTGTTCTCCAATGAAGAAGCGCCGGGATATCCCGGCGCTTAGTTACTTAGATACGTAAAGCTAACCACACATCAAATTACGAACGAGTAACAGGCAAATCAAGTGATTCACCAGGCAAGCTAGCGTACTTTGATAATTCTATCTTGGCGATAGCATTACGGTGAACTTCATCCGGACCATCCGCAATACGCAGGGTACGGTTATGAGCCCACAACTGAGCTACAGCAAAATCATCAGATACGCCGCCACCACCGTGGGCTTGTATCGACCAGTCGATGATTTGTTGCGCCATCACAGGTGCGAGTACTTTGATCATGGCGATCTCGCTCTTGGCACCTTTGTTACCTACGGTATCCATCATGTAGGCTGCTTTGAGTACTAACAAGCGAGCGCTATCAATCATGATGCGTGACTCAGCGATACGTTCACGCCAGACGCCTTGCTCAGATACTTTTTTACCAAAGGCCACACGTGAATCGATACGTTTGCACATCAGTTCCAGTGCGCGTTCAGCCGTGCCGATGGCGCGCATGCAGTGGTGAATACGGCCAGGTCCAAGACGACCCTGAGCGATTTCAAAGCCACGACCTTCGCCCAACAACATATTCGAAGCAGGCACACGCACGTTTTCAAATTTAACTTCGCAATGGCCATGCGGCGCATCATCGTAGCCAAATACCGATAACGGACGTACGACGGTTACACCCTTGGTATCTGCAGGCACCAAGATCATCGATTGCTGTGCATGACGTGGCGCATCGCCATCGGTCTTGCCCATCAAGATGTAGATTTTGCAGCGTGGATCGCCAGCGCCTGATGTCCACCATTTTGTGCCATTGATGACGTATTCATTTCCTACGCGCTCAATACTCGTACAAATGTTGGTAGCGTCCGAGGATGCGACATCCGGTTCTGTCATGGCGAATGCAGAGCGCATCTCACCACGCAGTAGGGGTTCCAGCCATTGTTTTTTATGTTCTTCTGAACCATAACGCTCTATGGTTTCCATGTTGCCGGTATCAGGAGCGGAGCAGTTAAAGACTTCCGGTGCCCAGGTAATGCGACCCATAATTTCGCACAAAGGCGCGTAATCTAAGTTCGACAAGCCTTCGGGTGCACGGTCTGATTTTGGCAGGAACAAATTCCACAATCCACGTGAGCGGGCTATGGGTTTCAAATCTTCAATGATCTTGGTAGGAATCCAGCGATTATTTTTTTCGCGGCCATTACGATCAACTTCATCTTTGTAGGAGCGCTCGTTTGGATAAATGTATTCATCCATGAACTGATTCAATTTTTCGCGCAGCTCCATGCAGCGTGGTGAGTATTCGAAATCCATAGGGGTGTCCTCGCTTTTTTATTGTGGGTGAATTATGAATGATTACAGGGATTTTTGTCCTGATGCGTACTGCCAACCCATGATGGCCATAGGTTTGGCGGCCTGACCGCTTTTCAGCGCTTGCTCACTGCTGGCCGTGCCGTCCTGATAGCGTTTCATGATGCCTTGCAAAATACCCGCCATACGGAACATGTTGTAAGCCAGGTAAAAACGGAAATCATCTTTGTTGATGCTAATGCCGGTTCGTTCACTGTAACGAGCGATGTAATCATCCCGGCTCGGTATACCTAGCGACTTTAAATCTAATCCAGCTATACCGCGGAATAAATCAGGTGCTACATGCCAGCTCATGCAGTGATATGAAAAATCTGCCAGAGGATGACCTAAGGTAGACAGTTCCCAATCGAGTACCGCGAGTATGCGCGGCTCGGTCGGATGGAAAATCATGTTGTCGAGTCGATAGTCACCATGCACGATGGTGGTGATCTCACCGGCTGGAATATTTTTAGGCAGCCACTCGATCAAATGCTCCATCTCAGGAATATGTTCGGTTTCAGCCGCTTTGTACTGGCGTATCCAGCGATCAATCTGGCGACCAAAATAATTACCGGGTTTGCCGAAACTTTCCAGCCCCACCGCTTTGTAATCCAGGCTGTGCAATTGCGAAATGACACGATTCATTTCATCGTAGTGAGCAGCACGCTCTTCATTACTCATGCCGGGTAATGATTGATCCCAGAGTACGCGACCATCAACACATTCCATGATGTAGAAGGCGCGACCAATGACGGATTCATCTTCACACAAAGTGTATTGTTTGGGTGCTGGAAAACCCGCTTTGGATAACGCATCCATGACGCGGTATTCGCGCTCAATCGCATGCGCCGAGGGTAGCAGCTTGGCCGCGGGTGCAGGCTTAGTGCGCAGCACGTAGCGATGACTACCCGAGGTGAGTCGGAACGTGGGGTTGGACTGACCACCCTTGAATTGTTCTATGCTGAGATCGCCACTGAAATTATCAACATGCTGTTTCATGTAAGCCGACAAGGTATCCAAGTCAACTTTCAATCGTTCGGCGACGGGTTTGGTGCCCATGAATTCTTCGTACATTACTTCGATCCTCGCTACTTTTAGTATTGTTTTAGTGTACTGGAGCTAGCTTACAAGCCACGTACTTTTTTGTATTGCTCAAACAAGGCTTCCATGGTGGTGCCACGCGATTCATGCTGAAGCTCAGACGGCGGCGAATAATTCATCAACCGTACTACCCAATCCATACGTGACTGACCCACGTCCAAGGCGTTGATGCATCCCGCTGTTTGCGCCAGATTGCCCAGGAATAGTCGTTGGCCAGTTAATGCGTAGGAGAGGATGGCACGATTGACACCGCCATGCAGCACCATTAACACCGTGTCCCAGTTAGCATCAGAGCGTAATTTGTCAACTTGTGGATGCACGCGATCCATGAGTTCACCTATGCTCTCGCCACCTAAAAACTGCTGCTGCTCAGGAGCCACGCCTTCAAACGCACCAGTGAACGCTTCGCGCAACTGTTCATCAGGAATAGCGGAGAGTTTGCCGCCGCGAATTTCAACCAGCTCAGGCCATTCTTCAAACGTGATTTTTTGACCTGTGCCTGAGAGCACGCGCGTGGCTGTTTCCAGCGTACGCGGCAAACCTGAAACTATCACCTTATCAAAACGTATACCGGCTTTTGCAAATACATGGCCCGCAGCGGTTGCTTGCTCGCGACCTTGTTCATTGAGCGGAACGGTTTCAGGTAAAAACGGTTTACCGTTGGTGTCGAAATAGGTCACGCTGCCATGGCGCATTAAAAACACGCGACGTCGTTTAGTGAAACTCATGAGTAATTCGGCTTTCTTTTTTCCAGGAATGCAGTCATGCCTTCGAGTGCGTCGCGATGATGCAAGCAATCGACGAATGCGTGTTGTTCTGCTTTGAGCTGCTCTGACAAAGTGGCATCGGTTGCATCTTTGATCAGCGATTTAATAGAACTGAGTGAATTCGGTGACAGGCGTACCAGTTCGTCGCTCCAATCGAGCGCGGCATTTAAGGCCTGCCCATCGCTGACAACACGATTGATGATGCCGTGTTGGTGTAGCCGGGCAGAAGTGATGGGTTTACCTTCCATCAGAATTTCAGTCACTAGCTGAGGTGGCAGTGATTGCGATAGTGACCAACTCATTCCGCCATCAGGTGAAAGACCAACTTTTACATAGGCTGCGATAAATTGCGCAGAATGTGCAGCCACAATCAAATCACACGCCAGTACCAGTGAAAAACCAGCACCCGCAGCAGGGCCTTCAACGGCAGCAATCACGGGTTTAGGGCAATCGCGCAGGGCTTCTATCCAGGCATGCAATTGGCCCACTGAATCGGACGCAACGGATCGGTCTTTGTTACGGTTTTCAAGTAATCGGTTTAAGTTACCACCCGCGCAAAAAGTATCTCCCGCGCCGGTGAGCACTACAGCGCGTATTTCCGGGTCGCGCTCAGCGGTTGCCAGTGCTTCTATGCCCGCTGCGTACATGTCAGGGTGCAGGGCATTGCGGGCGCCGGGGTTCGATAGCGTCAAAATCAGCGTGGACTCTCGACGAGTAGCAAGTAATTCAGCGGACATGAGGTGTTTGAGCGGGCTAGAGGCCGGTTTTTGATGCCGGTTGGGTTGGTTGAGTGGTGGTAGACTTCATGCCAACCATTGTACCTGTTGCTGCCCGTTTACTTGGGTTTAGTCAGGTGCTTCATAACACGCTTGTAAGGAGACAGAATGCTAACTTTGTGCGGCTTCTCGGCCAGTAATTACTACAACAAGGTCAAGCTGGCGCTATTGGAAAAGGAAGTGCCTTTCCAGGAAAAGCTGATGTGGGTAGACCGCTCGCCCGCGCTGCTGGAGAAATCGCCGCTTGGCAAAGTGCCTTTTTTCGAGAACCTCTTTCAGTCCTTTGAAAGGCGTGTACGCAAGTTTTAACGTCTTCATTTTTCTCTCACCATACTATTATATAAAACTTAAGCAA
>JAULVH010000369.1:0-4814 GCA_032111105.1 Burkholderiaceae bacterium
AACCGCATCCGGCCCACACGCGCGATCTTGGCTGGCTTTATTTAGTAAAAAATCCTGCGCATCATCCTGAAGGCGATTTCGCGATAGAAAATTTTGCTATTGCAAATCACGGTGAGCCTCGCTACACCTTCTCTGGCATAGGCGTCTACCGACCAGAGATGTTTGACCAAGTCGCTGCAGGTGATTCGGCCAAACTAGCGCCCATCCTGCGCGAAATGGCAGATCAGCGCAGAATAGGCGGTGAGCTTTATCGAGGCGACTGGACCGATGTTGGAACGGTTGAGCGCCTGGAACAACTGAACGCACCACTACACTACAAAAACTGATATGAATCCTTACGCTAATCGACGCGCACGCGTGCTAGCCCAAATGCATGAACAAGGTGGTGGCGTTGCCATCATCCCTACTGCACCTGAAGTCATGCGCAATGCAGACGCCGACTATCCCTACCGACATGACAGCTATTTTTATTATCTGACAGGCTTCACTGAACCCGAGGCCACACTGATACTAGTTGCTGGCGATCGTGATCAATCTATCTTGCTTTGTCGCGAAAAAAATCAAGAGCGAGAAATTTGGGACGGCTATCGCTACGGTCCCGCAGCAGCCAAAGAACATTTTGGTTTTGATGCCGCCTATCCGATAGAAACCATAGATACCGAATTACCCAAGTTGATGGCGAATGTACATGCCTTGTTTTATGCACTGGGCAGCAGCCACACACTTGATGCTCAATTACAGACCTGGTTGCATTCTGTGCGTGCGCAATCACGTGCGGGCGTCACGGCTCCCGGCAAGGCTATTGATATTCGCGTGCTGTTAAACGATATGCGTCTGGTCAAAGACAATCATGAAATAGCCATCATGCAGCGCGCAGCTGATATCAGCGCACTGGCTCATGCACGAGCGATGCGAACGTCCAAAGCAGGTTTGCGCGAATACCATCTCGAAGCCGAATTACTGCATGAGTTTCGCAGCCATGGCTCGCAGTTTCCTGCTTACACTTCCATCGTGGCCGCTGGCCCAAATGCCTGTGTTTTGCATTACCGTGCGGGCGACACCGAATTACGTGACGGTGATTTAGTGCTTATCGATGCAGGTTGCGAACTCGACAGCTACGCATCCGATATCACGCGCACCTTTCCTGTGAACGGAAAATTCAGTGCCCCTCAAAAAACCTTGTATGAAATCGTGTTGAACTCGCAAGCGGCTGCGATTGCAGCGACTGCACCCGGCAAACGATTTACCGATGGCCATGATGCTGCACTCAAAGTGCTTGCACAAGGCATGCTCGATACGGGTCTGCTAGATAAAAATAAAGTCGGCTCACTCGATGATGTAATTACCAACGGTGACTACCGTCAGTTTTATATGCATCGAACCGGTCATTGGTTAGGCATGGATGTGCATGACGTGGGCGACTATCGCGATCATGTGCCCGAGGGCGAACAAAAACCCTCACGCACACTGGCACCCGGCATGGTCTTGACGATAGAACCGGGCTTGTACGTGCGCCCCGCAGCAGGTGTGCCAGAACAGTTTTGGAACATAGGCATACGCATAGAAGACGATGCTTTAGTCACTGCGACTGGCTGCGACATATTGACCCACAAAGCGCCCAAAACCATTGCTGAAATCGAAGCCGTGATGCGTGGGTAACTAATCAGCATGCAAACACAGGCAGACATAGCCATTGCAGGTGGTGGGCCGGTGGGCCTGGCATTAGCCGGCATGTTAATTGCGCGCGGCACACCCGCAATTAACATTGCGCTCATCGATGCCAAAACGCTAGCTGCCGCTACTGAAGATCCACGTTCGGTTGCGTTGTCTTTTGGCAGTCGCCAATTACTGGAACAAATTCATGGCTGGCCCACCACTGCCACACCCATACGAGAAATTCATATTTCACGACGTGGCAGTTTTGGCCGTACGCTAATAGAAGCCGATGAATACCAACTACCCGCCTTGGGCTATGTCTGCCGCTACGGCGATCTTGTACGCGCTCTGGCTGATAGTTTGTCTGGCTCCGGACTACAACAACTCAGACCCTGCCGGGTAGAGCATGTGAACGAACATCCTGATCAACTATCTATCGAGTTATCCAACCACCAAACACTCTCTGCGCAACTTGCAATACAAGCCGAGGGTGGCGTGTTTGGCGAACAAACCCAACGCGCAAAGCACCGCGATTATCAGCAGTGCGCCATCGTCGCGCACATAGAAACCAGTTCACCACTTCCTGATCGGGCATTTGAACGATTCACCGACGAAGGACCGCTTGCTTTACTACCGCAAGCTGGTGGCTATGCCTTGGTCTGGTGTATTCGCCCCGAACATAGCGAACGCTTAATGGCGCTGACAGATGAAGCGTTTCTGCACGCTCTGCAACAAGCCTTTGGTCAGCGTGTGGGGCGTTTCATTACGGTAGGTTCACGTTCTACCTATCCGCTGGGCCTAAACGCACACGTTACTAGTTCACCGCGCACAATTGCCATAGGTAATGCAGCTCAAACCTTGCACCCGGTTGCCGGCCAAGGACTCAATCTCGGGCTTAGGGATGCCACAGTGCTGGCCGATTTATTGACCAAAGAAATGTCGCCAATAACCTTCACTACGTTTGAACGTCAGCGTCAGGCCGACCGTGGAGCGACGATACAACTCACCGACTGGATGGCGCGTGTATTTGCCAGTGCGCCCGATCAATCCATCACGCAAACCATGCTCGGTATGTCGTTAGGATTAATCGATATTGCACCTACTGCAAAACGCTGGTTAGCTTCGCACATGATGTTTGGGTTGCGATAGACAGGTAATAAAGCGGCCGTATCAGATACGGGCTTTATCGCTATACCTTTAACTGCCGAGATTATTGAATCTGAAGTTTTGTTGCTTGGATGATTTGCCGGAATGGTGGCGTAATGCTTGCCCAATCCACTATATCAATCTTGAACGGCAATGACGACTCTTGAAATGCCTCTCTCATCTCCGCCATGAGGCCTATGCTCAACGGCTCGTCACCGATGATGGCAATATCAAGATCAGAGAATTCTTTGGCTGTCCATTTCGCACGCGAGCCGAATGCCCATACTTCGCGCTCAGGCACATAGCGTTGCAGAACATCGCGCACGATGCGCCAATTTTCTGGACTGATGTCGATTAAAGGCTGATCAGCCATGCCGCTGCTAGTTACGTTCTTGTAGTTGTTTTAACAGGTGGCGCGCTTCTTCAAGGAATGCTGGAATACCTTGCATAACCTCAATGGCAACTTCTTCATCGTAGGTGTGGCTAGTCTTACTGCGCATCTCGCGATAAATTCTCCACTGTGACCAATCGCTAAGTAACAAGCCTTGCTCATTACCAGATCGTATAAGGTCAGCAAAAGCCATCGCATCGAATTGCTGTGGTGTAGGAGACACCGCTTCGAGATGACGCTTGAGCATCTTGTGGCTGATTTCATAGCTCACGATGAAACGGTGAATCAGGCCTTCGCGAATCTGTGTGTCCGCGATGTCCTTCTCATAGCGATTAAGTCCCTCAGCTAGCCGATTCACCGTGTTTAGTAGCGGCGTTAAGTCTAGCTTTTGGTTCCATGATTCAAGCCCAATGGCTACTAGGGTTTGGGTTGTTATTCAACAGCCTTCACCATGTCTTCGATCACCTTCTTCGCATCGCCAAACACCATCATGGTTTTGTCCATGTAGAACAACTCGTTATCGAGACCAGCATAACCTGCGGCCATCGAACGCTTGTTCACAATCACCATCTTGGCTTTGTACGCTTCAAGAATAGGCATGCCTGCGATAGGAGAATTCGGATCTTTAGCAGCCGGGTTGACCACATCATTGGCACCCAATACGAGCACTACATCAGCCTGACCAAATTCGCCGTTGATGTCTTCCATTTCAAATACCTGATCGTAGGGAACTTCGGCCTCAGCCAACAGTACATTCATATGGCCTGGCATACGACCTGCCACCGGGTGTATTGCGTATTTGACTGTGACGCCACGATGCGTAAGTTTTTCACTTAACTCCATCAAAGCGTGCTGAGCACGAGCAACCGCTAAGCCATAACCCGGAACGATGATCACTGTCTCTGCATGGCTCATCACAAACGCTGCATCATCGGCCGAACCTGAACGCACATTGCGCTGCTGCTGAGAGCCGGCAGTTACGTCACCTGCTTCGCCACCAAAACCACCCAAGATCACGCTGATGAACGAACGATTCATCGCCGCGCACATGATGTAAGAAAGAATCGCGCCTGACGAACCCACCAGCGATCCGGCAATAATCAGCATAGAGTTGTTGAGCGAAAAACCAATACCGGCGGCTGCCCAACCCGAGTAGCTGTTCAACATAGACACTACCACCGGCATATCCGCGCCGCCGATAGGAATAATGATCAGCACACCCAAAATAAAGGCAATTACCGTCATCACCACGAATGGTGTCCAGGCAGCTTCCACACCGGGATCCGCAACAAACATCAGACCGGCCACCAGCATGGCGATAGCCATTGCCAGGTTAAACAAATGCTGACCAGGGAACACCACGGGCGCGCCTTGAAACAGACGGAATTTATATTTGCCCGCTAGTTTTCCGAAAGCGATGACGGAACCCGAAAAGGTGATCGCACCGACGAAGGTACCAATGAATAACTCAAGGCGATTACCAAAGGGTATGGGTGTGCCGTGCGCAGCAATACCAAAGGCCCAGGGTTCGGACACGGCAGCAACTGCAATACACACAGCAGCCAAACCTATCAGTGAGTGCATAGCCGCGACCAACTCAGGCATCTTAGTCATTTCTACG
>JAULVH010000370.1:0-1807 GCA_032111105.1 Burkholderiaceae bacterium
CTTACAGAGATTATCCCTGTTGCTTAAATTGCCTGATAAGCAGCGTGTATTAAAAGCACGGTAAAATTTTTGACGTAAATTCCTATTATCTGCATAAGTCATTATGGCGATGAAGCTTGGTGCTTGTAATGTAAAACGCCAACCTTCAAGATTTTTTGCTGCGGCTGAGGCGCGCCCGAGTGTCAATGCACTCTCTGGAAGGCCTGAAAGTTCTGTAGCGTCTTGGGTGACAAATTCAAATGAATTAGTGGCGTCCAATGTGTTTTGCGAGAAGGAGTTCGTAAGATTGGCTAATTCGGTGTTAATTTTAGCTAGCTCCTCTTTCTGTGTTGGCGGTAGGTCGGCTCCGCCGCGCTTAAAGGAATCGATTGTTTTAGTTAGGAAGCGCTTTCGATGAGCTGGTAAAGATCTAGCCTCTTCTGTTTCTGCGTATTGCTTAAGTACGCCCCATAGCTCTGAATCAAGGATCAATTTTGAGCGAAATTCGGTTACTTTCGGCAATGCCAGGTTATAGGCCTGACGCCATTCGCTGGTAGTCGCGACTGATTCAAGGTGCGCTATGATATTCATAGCATAGTCTAGGTTTAAGCCTAAATTATCCAAAGCAAGAAGGGTATTCTCAAACGTGCGTTGTTCAGAGGTGTTTTTTAGCGCAGTCAGCTCAGCGTTAGCTTCGGTCAGCAGGGTTTCAATCGCGGGAGCAATTAGTGCGGGGGAAAAGTGATCAAACGGTATAATAGATGTACGGATAGTTAGTGGGTTTTTATCGTTCATGGTTGGTTTTTTGTATGCTTTTTTGATTCTTATAGGCAAGTAGTCTAGCTGCGCCTGTTACAAGCGCAGTTTATCAGACGGAGAGGATCTTGGACATTGAATAAAGCACGGCGGAGTATTTGTGATTATTGACACTTCGGGTATCCTCAGCCAATCATGAGACGTTTTGATTTCCTGGTCATCGGTGGTGGTATCGCGGGTTTAACATATGCCCTTAAAGTTGCCGATCACGGCAGTGTGGCGATCCTTTTTAAGAAAGATACCGGCGCATCCTCAACTTTATGGGCGCAGGGCGGAATAGCCGCTGTAAATCAGCCCGATGATAGTTTTGAGCTTCATATAAGCGATACACTCGAATGCGGTGCAGGACTTTGTGATGAAGATATCGTGAAGTTGGTGGTCACGGAGGGTCCAGAACGTGTGCGCGAACTAATCAACCGAGGGGCGCATTTTGACACTGATGACACCGGTCAGTTTCATTTGCATCGCGAGGGGGGGCACTCTCGCCGCCGGATATTTCACGCCGGAGATGCTACTGGATTTGAGATTCAACGAGCATTGCTCGATAGCGTAAGTCGTCATCCGAATATTGAGCTGATCCGTTATGCTAGCGCGATCGATCTCATCACCACACATAAGCTGGGAGTCTCAACTGGGAGGGCCAATAAGGTTGTCGGTGCGTATGTCTTGCGCGCCGGAGAGCCAATTCAACCCATTTTGGCCGATAAGGTACTCGTAGCTACAGGGGGCGCCGGTAAGATCTATTTGTATACATCAAATCCCGATGTTGCCACCGGCGATGGTATCGCCATGTGCTACAGAGCTGGATGTCGTGTCTCAAATATGGAATTTATCCAGTTTCATCCAACGTGCCTCTTTCACCCACAGGCTAAGAGCTATCTGATTACGGAGGCGATGCGCGGAGTTGGTACTGCACCAGCAATACCGATGCACATGTCGGTAGCGAACCTGTTTACATCTCCAATAAAGCAGAACTTCAGAAGTTGATGGGCGAGGCTGCCTACGCTGTCTT
>JAULVH010000371.1:0-13202 GCA_032111105.1 Burkholderiaceae bacterium
CCCAGGAAACCGTGATTTCTCCACCCTCGGGGGTGTAGCGTATAGCATTCGACACAAGGTTACTAAAGGCACTACGCAGTTCTTCTGTGCCACCCAAAATATCTGGGCCATCACATATTACGGATAATTTGTGTCTGCCAGCTGATAATGCTTGTGCCTCAACAATGACTTCATCAAGCAGCTGGTGAATATCGACAAATTCATCACGCGTAGGATAATCTATCGATTCCAATCGGGTTAATACCAGCATATCCTCGATTAGATTTTGCATGCGCTTACCTTGCTCTGCCATGAGTTTTAAGTGCTGCTGGCGTGTTGCTACGTCCAGATTAGGCTCCGTATTGGCAATCTCTAAAAATCCATTGATGACGGTGAGGGGCGTCCTGAGTTCATGGGATGCATTGGCAATAAAATCACGCCGCATCTGATCTAAGCTATCAAATTCCGTCATGTCATGGGTCACCAAAATCTGACGCCGATTTTCGAAGGGAATGAGCCGAACTATCAATTTCCGACCATTGATGTTCAAGGTCAGCGGCTCTTCGTAGCGTGCAAGAATAATGTAGTCTATAAATTCCGGGCTGCGTATCAGATTCGTGACTCGCATACCTTTGTCGGAATTCAGATTTAAACCCAACTGTTTTTCTGCAACGGGGTTACACCATTCGAGAAACAGCACGTCATCCATGATGACTACGCCATCGGGTAATTGGCTCATGGCCTGACGAAAGCGCGACAACCATTCCGCAAGTTCTGCTCGGCTCTTTTGATCGTCACGTCGTAACCGATAGAGTTTGGCGAAGATATCCGTCCAGGATCCCCAACCATCTTTGAGTTTGATTTCCTCGGGCCTGTCCAGCCAGAGAGAGAGGTGATACATGTAACGCAGCTGAACGAATACCAGGACAAGCAATATACCGAAGGTCAATGCCAGGCCTCGGGTGAAGTCCCAAACAGCCCAACCGACCATACCGGCGGACAGCAGTAGCACCAGCCTGATCAACACTGGAATCCAGAACAAGGTTCTTGATGTCATACGAACAAGGGATTATTTTTCAGACAGCATGTAGCCTACACTACGAACGGTCTTGACGAGGAAGTCTGCCTTACCCAGCGCTTTGCGCAAGCGCAGAACGTGTACATCGACGGTTCTTTCCTCAAGTACGGCATGATCGCCCCAGACTTTGTCGAGTAGCTGACTGCGAGAGAATACTCGCTCTGGATGGGCGATCAAAAATTTAAGCAGTTTGAATTCTGCGTGCCCTATATCGATTTGATCGCCCTCTACGCTGACGCGGCAGCTAATTGGATCAACCGTCAACGGGCCCAGATTCATTTCAAGCTCAGCATGCTCAGGCGCTTTACGTCGGATCAATGCCTTAATCCGGGCAACCAATTCGCGCGGTGAAAATGGTTTAGTGATGTAATCGTCGGCGCCCTGATCTAAGCCTGCGATTTTGTCTTCTTCCATACCCTTGGCTGTCACCATGATGACAGGAAGGGTATTGAAATTATGATCAGCGCGTATACGCGCCAGTAGACGCAAGCCGGATTGATCAGGCAGCATCCAATCGAGCAGTATGACTTGGGGGCGCTTGTTTTGCAGGTACTTCCAGGCATCGGCTGTGTTGTGAACAGCATCAACTTCCCAGCCGGCCGAGCGCAATGCAAAACTCATGAGCTCAACAATAGGCGGCTCGTCTTCGACCAATAATATGGGAGAAGAACGACTAGCCATGCAGGTAAATCCTGTGGTTACTGAGCGGCGTGCTGCAAAATTGCATAATCTGTATGTCGGATGTCTTTGCCTTCTACGATATATACCACATACTCGGCGATATTTTTAGAATGATCTCCGATACGCTCAATCGCTTTGGCAACCCACACTGTATCCAAAGCTGCCGAAATTGTGCGCGGATCTTCCATCATAAAGGTAACCGCATTGCGCATAACAGCGCGATATTCATGGTCGATTTCTTCATCAGCTACGATCAGACGCGTTGCCTGTTTTTCATCTAAACGCGCAAACGAATCGAGCGCATCATGTAACTGACGACCAGCAGATGCCGCCATTATGCGTACGATCTCTTCATGAGCAATAGGAACTAATCCACGCTGATGAATAGCATGCGCTGCACGTGCAATCTTGGTCGCTTCGTCGCCTATACGCTCGAGGTCAGTAATGACCTTAATAGTGGCCATGACGGTACGCAGATCATTCGCTGCAGGTTGACGCTTAACGATCAAATGGCTACACGCATCATCTAAGGCCACTTCCATTTGATTGACTTCGACATCGGCAGCAATCACACGCTCAGCTTCGTGCACATTGAGCGTACGAAATGAATTCATAGCATCTAAGAATTGTTTTTCGACCATGCCACCCATTTGCAGTACGCGCGAGCGTATCGCTTCCAGATCTAATTCATACTGCTTCGACGAGTGTTCGCTACCCATGCCAGTCTCCTGTGTATGACAGCACTAATTATCAATAAATATCAGCCGAAACGTCCGGTGATGTAATCCTGAGTTTCTTTTTTACTTGGATTCAGGAAAATTTTGTCTGTCTCGCCAAATTCCACTAACTCACCTAAATACATGTAGGCGGTGAAGTCTGAGCAGCGTGCTGCCTGCTGCATGTTGTGCGTTACGATCGCGATGGTGTAATCGTCTTTCAACTCGCTGATTAACTCTTCAATCTTGACTGTCGAAATAGGATCCAAAGCAGAGGTTGGTTCATCGAGCAATAACACATCGGGCTTAACTGCTACACCGCGCGCTATACACAAACGCTGCTGCTGACCACCTGAGAGCGACAAACCGCTTTTATTGAGCTTGTCTTTTACTTCAGTCCACAAAGCGGCTTTGTTTAGCGCCCACTCAACGCGCTCATCCATTTCACCTTTGGGAAGGTTTTCATACAGACGCACACCAAAGGCGATATTTTCATAAATCGACATGGGAAAAGGTGTGGGCTTTTGAAACACCATACCAATTTTTGCACGCAGTACATTCACATCCACATCGGAATCGAGAATGTTTTTGCCCTTGTAAATGATCGAGCCTACGGCTTTCTGGCCGGGATACAAATCGTACATGCGATTGAGTGTACGCAGCAGAGTCGACTTACCGCAGCCCGATGGGCCGATAAATGCCGTGACTTTTTTCTCAAAGACATCGAGCTGTATATTTTTAAGACCCTGAAACGATCCGTAAAAAAAGTTTAGATCCTGGACTTTAATAGTCACTGAATCATGAACGGGTGTTGCAGCTGGGTCGTGAAGTAATGCGGTATTCATTGTGTTTACCTATACAGTATTTTTGCCAGATCGAACCAGTACACGCGCCAGGATGTTTAAGGTCAGCACGCTAAACGTAATTAGCAAGGCACCGCCCCATGCAAGTTCACGCCAGTTATCGTAGGGACTCATTGCAAACTGGTATATGACCACTGGCAAATTAGCCATGGGCGAATTCATGTCAGCACTGAAGAACTGATTGTTCAAGGCAGTAAATAGCAACGGTGCAGTTTCACCTGAAATCCTGGCCACTGCTAACAATATGCCTGTTACGACACCGGCCTTGACTGCACGAAGGCGAATCATAGTCGCCACTTTCCAACGAGGAGCGCCGAGAGCATACGCAGCTTCTCGCAAACTACTCGGCACTAAAGCGAGCATGTTGTCAGTAGTACGTACGACCACTGGGATGGCGATCAGCGCAATCGCATAACTACCCGCCCAACCAGAAAAATGCCTGACATTCGCCACGTAAATTGCATACACAAACAAACCGATCACGATGGATGGCGCAGATAACATGATGTCTGTAACAAAGCGGGTGACCTGAGCAAACCGACTTTCTTCGCCGTACTCAGCGAGATACATTCCTGCAAAAATTCCTATGGGAGTACTGATCAGCGTGGCAATACTGACCATCATCAAACTACCGATGATAGGATTTAACAGACCGCCGCCTTCACTACCGGGGGCCGGTGTGGTGTGCGTGAACATCTCGATGTCGATAGCACTAATGCCATTAATGACGAGTACAGTCAAAATCCATAACAAGGCAAGAATACCTATGGCCATAGCAGAGATCGACATCATGATGCCGAGGCGGTGAGCTAACAGCCGCCGACGATAAATAGGATTACGTGTTTGCCATAAATTAGCTGACATTATTTGCTTCCCTCATTTTTTCCCATTTTTAGCAGCATTAACTTAGCTGCTGCTAACACTATGAAGGTAATCACAAAAAGTATCAGACCTAACGCATACAACGAAGACATGTGCAATCCAGCTTCTGCTTCAGCGAATTCATTGGCCAAGGTGGAGGCAATGCTGTTACCCGCCGAAAAAAGTGACCACGATAATTTGTGTGCATTGCCGATTACAAACGTAATGGCCATGGTTTCACCCAATGCACGACCCAGACCCAGCATGACGCCACCCACCACACCTATGCGTGTATAGGGAAGAACAATATGCCTGACGACTTCCCAGCGCGTGCAACCCAGCGCGTAGGCAGATTCTTTAAGAACACCGGGGCACGTATCAAAGACATCGCGCATAACAGAGGCGATAAAAGGAATAATCATCACTGAAAGAATCAGGCCGGCGGTCAGCATACCTATGCCCATCATCGGGCCCTGGAACAGCTGCCCTATTACAGGGACTTCTCCAAGAGTAGTTTGCAAAAAGGGCTGCACATGATCGGCAAACAGAGGGGCAAATACAAACAAGCCCCACATGCCGTAAATAATGCTGGGAACACCCGCCAATAATTCTATGGCCGTACCCAATGGTTGCTTTAACCAAGCGGGACAAATCTCGGTCAAAAATAAGGCGATTCCAAAGCTGATAGGAAATGCAATCAGCAAGGCCAGAGTAGAAGTAATCAATGTTCCGGCAATAGCAATCAGCGCGCCGTACTCATTGTTGACAGGATCCCACTCAACCCGCGTAATGAAACCGGGGCCAAAGTGCTGCAGGGCTGGCCAGGCACCTAGTATCAGTGACAGCAAAATTCCAACCAGCACCATCAGTACAAGCGTGGCAAAGAGTAAGGTAATTTTGTGAAACAGAAAATCTTGCCATTTTGCGCCGCTCGCTGCGTGCGTATCGCCGGATTGCGCAACACGTAAAGCCTGGTGATCAGGGGAGGTCGCGCTCATGGGAGAAACCGCGTTAGGGGAAAAAGGGCTGAGAGAAGTAGTCACAACCGCACTCTAGAGTGCAATTATGACGACCGAATTACATAATGAACCGATACAACATCAAAAATCATCACAACATTACTAAAATAGATACGCTTGCAGCCAATATTGTAAATTGCAACTGATCTTACCTACAAAAAAATACAGATTTAGGAAGTTGCTGATTTAGGGTGAATTTTTGGCGAGCCAGCGCAGCTGTGCGACGCGGGGCAAAGTAAATCAACGGGTTAGCTTGGTTCCTAACTCAAGAAACGTCTCGTTTTTTTATTCAATGCTTCCTTAGTAATTCCGGCGTGGAAACCCTTCAGAGAGTATGCGATCCCATACTTTGTTCTTATCCTCGGTGGTCATGAAGACCCACTCGGCGACCTCTATCACCGTGCGGCCGCAACCACGACAAATATCATCGAAGGTGGTGGAGCACACGGCTACACAAGGGGTATCGGGACGTTCAGACAATGCGTTGGCCAGGAATGTATAAGCAAGCATCCGGACTGGCTTCTAGCTGCGACGATTCCTTGGCCTTACCTACTTTCATTTCTTCGGGAAGAACCACGTCATTTTTGACAGCCGTCATTTCTGCAAGTATCGATATAGCGATTTCTGAGGGTGTTTTACTACCAATATAAATTCCTATCGGGCCATGCAATTTTTCAAGCTGAGCCGCTGTGACATCAAACTCCAACAGACGCTCGCGCCGCTTATGATCATTCGATCGTGATCCTATGGCACCTACATAAAACGCATCTGATTTGAGCGCTTCCATTAAGGCAAGATCATCCAACTTAGGGTCGTGGGTCAATGCCACTACAGCAGAGCGACTATCGAGCTTCATTTCTATCACTAAATCATCAGGCATCGCGTGCACTACCTGCACGCCCTCAACATGCCAACCTTCACGATATTCTTCACGCGGATCACACACCGTAACGGCGTAATCCATACCGACAGCAATCTGCGCAAGAAAGCGCGACAACTGGCCGGCACCAATGATCAGCAGGCGCCAACGCGGACCATGTATGGTGGTAAGTGCCGCTTCGGATACCTGCAAACTCATACCGGGCTTGGCGGAACCCAGAGAGACATCACCACTATGCAAGTCAACACGACGGGCAATTAATTCTCCTTTGCCCAATCGCTCTATCAATTCGTGTATCTGGCTAGTAGCTGCCAGCGGCTCTATGGCCAATTGTATGGTGCCACCACAGGGCAAACCAAACCGATGTGCTTCATCGGAGGTAATTCCGTACGTTACAACTTCAGGCTGCGTGCGCGTAATTCCTTCTTTACGAACGCGATCGATTAAATCGTCTTCGATACAGCCACCTGAGACTGAACCTACGACATGGCCATCTTCGCAAATGCCTAACGTTGCGCCCTCAGGACGCGGACTGGAGCCCCAGGTCTTGATGACGGTAACAAGTTCACAGCGCTTACCCGCAGCGATCCAATCACTGCATGTCTTGAGTACTTCAAGGTCAATACTGTCCATGACTAACCACTTCGAAAACCGGTAAAAAAAAACTCCCCACCCTTACGGGAGGGGAGCCATTCAGTACATTACTAACTTAGGCCGACTTGAGGCCTTTAGCCAAAGGCATGCTGCGCACGCGCTTGCCAGTTGCGGCAAAAATCGCGTTAGCTACAGCAGGTCCGATCAGCGATGTGGAAGGTTCACCCACACCACCTGGCTTGTTCGCTGTTTCAACCAGAGTCACATCAATAACTGGCGCCTGATTCTGACGAATCGGTGCGAAGTCATTGAAGTTAGCCTGCTGAATACGGCCATTAGCCAGGGTGTTCTCAGTGTACAAAGCACCTGAGAGACCGTAGATGATGCCGGACTCAAGCTGTTGACGAACGATCTCAGGATTAACCATGTTGCCCTGATCGCTGACGACCCAGACTTTGTGCACTTTGACATTGCCGTCAGTGACTGAAACTTCAGCCACTTGAGCCATGTAGGTGCCGTAGCCTTCCATGATCGCTACACCAAGAGCGCGGCCTTTAGGCAATTTACGGCCCCAACCAGCTTTCTCAGTTGCAACCTTCAGCACATTGGTAATACGTGGATCTTCAAGCATAGCCAAACGGAAAGCTACTGGATCTTTACCTGCTGCATGTGCCAGCTCGTCAACGAACGACTCGTTAGCGAAGCAGTTCATGGTGTGCGAAACCGCACGCAGGTAACCAACACGATAGCCTGTGTCGTGAATAATCACGTCATGCGATGTGTTAGCTACGTTGTACAGAGGAACCGACGCTTCGACCATGAATGGATCAAGCGTGTTCTTTGGCAAGCCAAATGCGCGCTGTGTGATCGACTGTGAAGTCAACTGGAACTTCACGCCGACTATCTTGCCAGAAGCATCCAAGCCAGCTTCCAAACGATTCAGGCCAGCTGGACGATAGAAGTCATGCTTCATGTCGTCTTCGCGGCTCCAGAGCACTTTGACCGGACGGCCAACAGCTTTGGAAACCTGAACAGCTTGTGAAATGAAGTCGAGTTCGATACGACGACCGAAACCGCCACCGAGGTATGTAGTGCGAACGCTGACGTTCTCTGGCTTGATACCAAGCACAGCAGCTGCCGTACCTTGCGCACCTTGCTGGAACTGGGTTGGGCCTGTCAGTTCACACTTGTCGCCTTTAACATCGGCGATCATGTTCATAGGCTCGATTGGCTGGTGAGCCATCAATGGCGTGGTGTAGTTAGCTTTAATAACTTTAGCTGCACCAGCAATTTCGCCCGCTGCATCACCGACATCAGGACGAATCTTGATGGCTTTGATATCTTTTTCAGCGCCTTTAATTGCAGCCCACATGCCAGCAGAAGACAGACTTGCATTAGGGCCATCATCAAAGGTTACTTTCAAGCCTTTTTTGCGTGCGTTGTATGCGTGCCAGTATGTGTCAGCAACAACAGCTACGCCATCAGCGATCTGAACTACGTCGATCACACCAGGCATGCTCTTGGCTTTAGCAGCGTCAAAGCTGACTGGCTTACCGCCGATAACAGGCGACTGCTCGATAGAGGCATAGACCATACCTGGAACAGTGGCGTCGATACCGAATTCAGCAGTGCCATTGACCTTCGATGGTGTATCCAGACGGTTCATTGGCTTACCAACAACGCGGAACTGTGATGGATCTTTGATTTTTACGTCTTTTGGTACTGGCAATGCCGCGGCTGCGGAAGCGAGTTCACCGTAGGTAGCCGTTTTGCCACCGCCGGAAACTACGCCATTGTTCGCTGTCAGTGAGGAAGCGTCTACGCCCCACTTGCTAGCAGCTGCTTCAACCAGCATGGTGCGAACTTGTGCACCACCAACGCGCAGTTTTTCCCATGCATCACGGATCGAGGTAGAACCACCAGTGATCTGTGCGCCGAGCAGGCCGTTGATATACGCAGGGTTAGCTGGCGCAGTCGTTACCTTAACGGTGTTGACATCCACATTCAGCTCTTCAGCGATCAGCATAGGCAGCGCAGTGTGTACGCCCTGACCCATTTCTGACATGTGCGAAAGCAATGTGATGGAGTTGTCATCTGCAATGTGTACCCACACGTTCGGGGTATGCAGGGAACCAGCAGCTTTAGCTTCGATGCCGCCCATACCAGGCACATACATGCCCAACACGGCAACGCCAGAAGCTACTGCAGAGGTTTTTAGAAATTCGCGACGATTCGTAGTCATTTATATGTCTCCTCTACCTTAAGCGCGACGTAATTCAGCTGCAGCATCTTTGATCGCGGCGCGAATGCGGTTGTAAGTGCCGCAACGGCACAAATTGCCACTCATCGCGTTGTCGATGTCTGCATCGCTTGGATTTTTGTTTTTAGTCAGCAAAGCTGCTGCACTCATCAACTGACCAGATTGGCAGTAGCCGCACTGAGGCACTTGATGCTTGATCCAGGCTTTTTGCAATGGGTGCGAGTTATCACTCGACAGCGACTCAATGGTGGCAACTTTTTTGCCAGCAACAGCCGATACCGGTGTTTGGCACGCACGAATTGGTGTGCCATTCAAATGAACGGTGCAAGCACCGCAAAGGGCTGCGCCGCAACCAAACTTGGTGCCGGTCAGACCTACTTCGTCACGGATTACCCACAACAGCGGGGTATCCGCTTCGGCTTGGACGGATACCGTCGAACCGTTCAGATTAAAACTGATTGCCATGTTTCACTCTCCTCTTTCTCATGGTTTCACTGCAACTTAAGCCAATGATTTCTCATCAGATTTTTTTGAAGCGGGTTGAGCTTGATTGTTCTACCCAATTGCACTTTGCTGCATGTCCTTCTTGGGGAAATTGCAGTGAGCATCTTGCTTCCGCGTCGACTTTACACACCCTAAAATTAATATTTTCTAGAGCGAAATTTTTACGCATGTGTCTATATAGCACCGATATTTAGCAAAATCAATAAAACCCACCTAGTGCTTTATTGATACATAACCAACATTATTGACTTAGCAAAATTTTTCATTTTTGACTAATATGAATTAGGCAATAAAAGTGACTCTACTACATTGTTCAATTAATGCTGACTTGATAAGTAATCAGACAAAAACAAGCCTCATGCATTCCACATTGCCTACATATTGATTCAACTATTAGTTCATTAAATCAATAGCTTGAGCATACCTACACCTAGCCTTTGCCGGTGTAGTCGAATTAACGGCTAAGCTGAGCTTTTGGTCTGGCGGGAAAACATCGCATCAGCCAAACCAGAGATATAAATTAATTAGCCGTAGTACACACTGATTGGCTGCGGCGCTTATGAGACTAGCGCCTCATCCGTTCGACTATCTCCTTCGGTATCTACCCACGTAATTTCTACTTTATCGCCGACCTTGCCGCCTTTAAATTTGAATGAAAAATAAGGGTCGCGAGCAACTGAGCCGCCAAAATGCACATGCAATACGGGCCTGCCGTTGCAGGTACCGCGTAAAGTCTGGATAAAATGAGGAAGTATTAATTGACCATCGGTGGTCCAAGATAAACGACTCAGCATTCTGTGCTTCATCAGTATCTTTACTTCAACTACGCCGCCGTTGTGAACAGCTCGCACACGCATAGGCTCACCCAAGGCAGCCTCCAATCATGACGGTAATGTCGCGCATCGCATAAAACCATCTGCCTTCAGAGCGCGCAACGGCAACAATTCCAGAGGTTTCAGCTACTTTAATGCGCACTGAATAGGTGGGCTCATTATCTGGCAACACATGAAATCCCACGCACACCGGATTGGGATTTAAGTCGGCCAAAAGAGCGATGAAATCAGTATTGGGAATTTTGCTGGTAATCGTAACGGGCACGTTGGTGCCGTTTTCAGCCAGCTCGGGAGCATCGATGATGAGTTGATTTTTTGGGGCTTCGCTCAAGCCAGGAGCGCGACCGCGCTCGGTTACCGTGCGGGGCGTGTTAGGAGTGGTCGTGTCACCACTCATGGCAATAACAAACGCCTCCAAGCTTTTCGCTGAATAGACAGCGCCATTCCAGTCCGAACCCCATGCAACCTCAGCAAATACGTCTGAAGGTTTTAGTAGTCCTGTACTGAAAGCGATGGCCAATCCAGAGGCAATGCGCATGGCATCGCGCCGACTCGGGTCCAATTCATGTCTCCGTTGATGTTCTTTGATGCATTGTGCCACTGATGGGGCACCTTCTGCAGGGCATGCAAAAAACCGCGCCAGGCCAGTGCTGCTTGCCCAACTATCTAGCGCTTAGAACTGGTATCTACGCCCCTGATCGAACCATAGGTACGATTTTGTTCAGCTAAATTACCGTTAAGGCCGTTGACTGAGGCCGGCAGTACGACTAACGATTGCTCATTGACCTTACATTGATTCATGCAGGCTTCACTACTAACATCAGGCTTGCCTTGCACTGCCAACATTCCATGTGCCGTAGTCATGCCTTCGCGGTTAGGCATTTTTACCTGAGCCTGGGCGATGTTTTTTTCAGTCAGAGTAAAGTCGGCAGGAACAATATCAGCCAGGTGAAGAAGATAGGCCGTCGCCGCATACACTTCATTAACAGACAAGCTTTTGGGCGCATCGTAAGGCATCGCTCGGCGTATGTAATCCCATAACGTCGATACGGTAGCCAATTTCATGATGGTCGTTTTAGAATTTTCAGTTGCAGCCGTCAACCCAGCAGCACGACCGCGTTCGATGTCGGCAGTGGTAGTGCCACCAATTAAGGGCGGAAAAACGGCAGGTGATTCGGCAAACACGCCATGACACGAAGCGCATTTTTGTTCCCATAATTTCACACCCTGATTCACACTCCCCGACCCCGCTGGCAGTCCACGGAAATCTGGCCTGACATCACCATCCCATGCTGCAATTTCTACAACCGTTGCTGCGCGACCGACACGAGGATATGTCTGAGCACTTACATAAGTGCACACGAAAAAAAACAGCAGCAGGCTGAGATTAAGAAATCTGTACATTAACTACCTCACCTGCAGCCTCTACGCGCCAGGATTGAATCGCATTGTTGTGATACACAGAACGCGTACCACGCACTGCGCGCAACTCCGACATTTTGGGTTGCACATAACCAGTTTCATCGATGGCACGTGACTGCAAAATAGCCGGTTTGCCATTCCACACCCAATCGAAATTAAAACGAGTTAAGCATTTGGATAGCACGGGCGATTCTAGCCGCGCAGTTTTCCAATTTTTACCACCATCAACAGAAACATCTACGCGCGTAATTTTTCCGCGTCCAGACCAAGCTAGTCCTGTGATGTTGTAAAAGCCTTTATCAAGCAAACGCTGACCACCGGAAGGTGTGGTAATCACCGATTTACATTCTTGTATTAGCGAATACTGGCGCGTTGTGCCATCGGGCATAAGATCTGTGTATTGCGTAGACTCTTCGCGCGTGGCATATGGCGCGTCACCCACTTCGATACGACGCAACCATTTCACCCAACTCACACCTTGTGCGCCGGGTACAACTAACCTTAGCGGATAACCATTTTCAGGACGTAGCATTTCACCATTCATGGCCCAGGCGACCATGACATCATCTAATGCTTGTTCGATAGGGATAGTGCGAGTCAGGCTAGCGCCATCTGCACCTTCAGCCAATATGAATTTTGCGTTCCGTTTATCGATACCACAATCATCTAAAAGTAACGATAAAGGCACGCCCGTGTATTCACAGCAGGACAGCATGCCATGCGTGTACTGCACTGACGGTAAGGAAGGGGACGCCCAATCCATCGCTGTATTCGCACCGCATTCGATAAAGTGCATGCGCGATACGGACGGCAAACGCATTAACTCACCAATGTTGTAAACCTTGGGATTGGCCACCAATCCATTGATCATTAGCCTATGCGATGCAGGGTCGATGTCGTGCCATCCCGCATGATGTCGTTCGAAATGCAAACCATTAGGTGTGATGATTCCAAACAGTGCTTGCAAAGGGGTAAACGCAACGCTGCTCTCACGCCTGCGCGTTAATCCAGGAGATTCGCGACGCTGCAAATTGCTTTCATACTTAGAAGGTAATCCATACGGTACATGACCCACTGGATTACCAAGCGTCGTGCTATGTTTGGGTAGTGACAGGATGGCAGGATCGCCCTCGCCGCCCGGATGATCTGCTGCTGCGTACGAATGACCCGATACTAATGCTGCGCTAGCCGCCACAAAACTTTTGCGTATAAAGTCACGCCGATCAGAATTTAATCCTTGATCGCGTATGTCACGAATTAATTCATCGGAAATAAAATTTTCCGGTGCGTGCACTATGCGGCCAACAGTGTCTCGATCGGTCATCGTAACGCTTATCTATTTAGGATTTGCACACTAAACGCATTAGTGTCTGCTCAACACTGCCTTGGGTTGGTGTCGTCCATGGGCCTGGCTTATAGGCTGCATGCGCCATATGACTGGCACCCATATTGTCTTGATGCCACAAATGAAAAACATCACGTCGCAGGCCTTGGCCACAATCATATTCATCT
>JAULVH010000372.1:0-5199 GCA_032111105.1 Burkholderiaceae bacterium
TGGTGCACGCTCAGAAGTCGTTGAAGGCGTCATCGTTGAAGCCAACTCAGTTATTTCTATGGGTGTTTACATCGGTCAGTCGACCAAGATTTATGATCGCGCTACGGGTGAAGTTACCTATGGCCGTATTCCTGAAGGCTCGGTGGTTGTGTCGGGCAATCTTCCATCCGCCGATGGAAAATATAGTTTGTATTGCGCTGTAATCGTCAAACGTGTTGATGAAAAAACCCGCGCAAAAACCAGCATTAACGAATTACTTCGCGACTAAATTGACGTCTGGGTGGTCGGGTATCCGCCACCCTAAATTCATAACGAGATCATGCCCATTACCGTCTACGGCATTCCCAACTGCGGCAGTGTACAAAAAGCACGAACATGGCTAGCCGCTCAGGGACTCGCCTATGAATTTCACGACTTTAAAAAAGCGGGCTTAAGCAACGACATCATCGCTGCCTGGTTGAAAGTCGTTTCGTGGGAAATACTCGTCAATAAAAAAGGCACGACCTGGCGTGGCTTGCCCGAAGAAACCAAAGCATCAATCACCACCGCTGCTAGTGCAACGCAATTAATGCTGGACCATCCCAGCGTCATCAAACGCCCCGTGCTATGCCAAGGTAAAACCGTGCTGGTCGGTTTTGATGAAGCCATCTACCAAAAACAACTACGCTCATGAGTAAGACACTCGCACTCACCGAAGAACTCATTTCACTGCATTCCGTGACACCCGCGGATGGCGGATGTCAGTTAAAAATGGCAGAACGTCTTGCGCCCTTAGGCTTTACGTGTGAAACCATAGCCTCCGGTGACGTCACTAATTTGTGGGCGCGCCGTGGTACGGCACAACCCTTATTAGTATTTGCAGGGCATACCGATGTAGTACCAACCGGCCCCTTAGATCAATGGTCATCGGATCCATTCACGCCTACGCATCGCGATGGCAAGCTCTATGGCCGTGGTGCAGCGGATATGAAAACCTCACTCGCGGCGATGATAGTGGCGGTTGAAGAATTTGTAGCCAGTCATCCAAATCACCAAGGGTCTATCGGTTTTTTAATCACCAGCGATGAAGAAGGCCCGGCTATAGATGGCACCGTCATTGTGTGCGACTTGCTTAAAGCACGCGGTGAACAACTCGACTATTGCATTGTGGGCGAACCCACCTCGGTCAAACACATAGGCGACATGATTAAAAACGGTCGCCGTGGCACCATGTCTGGCAAGGTAGTCATCAAAGGAATACAAGGTCACATTGCCTACCCGCACATGGCGAAAAATCCTATTCATCTCGCCATGCCTGCGCTGGCTGAATTAGCCGCTGTGCAATGGGATGCAGGTAATGAGTATTACTTACCTACGTCATGGCAAATGTCGAATATTCATGCGGGTACCGGCGCATCGAATGTCATACCAGGCCAGTGTGTGGTGGATTTTAATTTCCGTTTTTCTACCGCGAGCACCGTTGAAGGTTTGCAGCAGCGCGTGCACGCCCTGCTCGACCATCATGGGTTGGAATACGATTTGAAATGGACAGTCGGTGGATTACCATTCCTTACACCCGTAGGCGAGCTTAGCAAAGCAATTACAGCAGCGATTAAAAGTGAAACCGGCCTCGATACCGAGCTATCAACTACAGGTGGAACCTCTGATGGTCGCTTCATCGCGCAAATCTGCCCGCAAGTCGTTGAATGCGGGCCTACCAATGCCAGCATTCATAAAATTGATGAACATGTGGCGGTAGAAGAAATCGAACCGCTTAAAAATATTTACCGACGTACCTTAGAAAATTTACTGCAGTAACTTTTTTCCTCTAATTTACAAATAAGCAGGAACATTACTGCAGTAATTGTTACCGAGCTTCTTTCATTTTTATCGAAAGGAGCTCACATGAGCCTGCCAACAGTAACACCAGTCACCACTGCGCAACAACCGAACACCCTCACAACTACAACGACAGTTAATCCAACAAGTTCAAATCAAGCAGCACCTCCAGCACTTCGCACTCGCCCTGCGGGATGGCATGCAAAATCATTTGGATTCGACTGGAATATACGAGCGGATCAACACAAATACGTAGTCAAAAGTGGTTTACCCGAAGTGCATGCCGCCATTATGAATGATGACTGGGATCTAGCGCTAGAACTGATGGGACCAGACGATTTCGGCCTGCTTTGGTTGCCGACCACATCGCAAAGCCCCAAAAAAAATAGCAGCACGGATTTAGATGCCTCGGGCTGGCCAGTTAAGTTAATGAGTCAGAATGAAGGCACTCGTAACAAGGCCATAGTAGATATGGCAAAACACACTTGCGACGCAACAAGCATCGGTAAAAAATCCCTTTATGGCACGAATCTATTAACTCTTTGTTTGTTGAAGCCGGCTCATCCAGATGTAATGCAGCACGTCATCAACTTGGCTGCGAAAGAAGCACCTAAATACCTGAACTTGCCAGATGCGGTCGGTCGCACTCCGCTGTGGGTCGCTATAGAAAACCAAGATCAAGCCAGCGTACAACTACTGCTTAAAGCAGGTGCTGATCCGCTACAGGCGTGCAAATTTTCTGCTGAAGGTAAACCAAAATCACCTTTATCTCTAGCTGCAAAATCTGCTGATAAAGAACTTTTCCGTGATCTATTACGCGCCACCAATCTAGGAAAATTATCTTCTCCGTATGAGTATGATTCTGATGAAGATCCACTCTATGTAAAATCCTGGGCATCAGGTCATTCTCCGGAGGATGTGTTATGGCTGGCAGATCAATGCGAAGCTCTGAGAGCTTATCTATTCTGCTTCAACGATATCTCGGGCACTAGCTATTACTCTCGAACGGTCCTCGAAGGACCCATTAGTAAAATCCATGAAAGGAATGATAATTTTCTGAAGAAGCTAAATTAATCGCTAACATTACCCATAAAAATTCACCGGAATTGCCATAGCAGTGCGGCAATCCCGGTAGCCTTAAGGCTTGATTTTTCGGAACCCTGCTACTTATTTTTGTTACCGAGCTTCTTTCACTTTTTATTGAAAGGAGCTCATATGAGCCTGCCAACAGTAACACCAGTAACAATCGTTCATCTATCGAACACTCCAATAACTGTAACTTCAGCTACCTCATCTAGTTCAAGTCAAAGTCAAATTCCAACTCCAACATTAAGTACTCGCCCAGCAGGATGGCACGCAAATTCATTTGGATTCGACTGGAATAAACGCGCGGATCAACACAAATACTTAGTCAAAAGTGGTTTGCCCGAAGTGCATGCCGCCATCATCATGAATGATGACTGGGATCTGGCGCTAGAACTCATCTGCCCAGAAGATTTGGGCCTGCATTGGTTACCACCCGCATCGCTACGCCCTCCTAAAAAAATTAATTCAGGTTTGGATTCGCCCAACTGGGCCTTTGAATTAGAGAGTCAAGATAAAGACATACGTAACAATGCCATTCTGAATATGGCAATTCACGTCAACAACTTCACAAGCACCGGTAACAATTGCCTTTACGGTGCGAATCTGCTGACTTTATGTTTGTTAAAACCTGCTCGCCCGGATGTAATGCAGCACGTCATCAACCTTGCCAAGACTCAGGCTCCTCACTTTCTCAATCTGCCGGATGCCATAGGTCGAACCCCTCTATGGGTTGCGATAGAAAACCAAGATCAAGCCAGCATGCAGTTATTGCTCAAAGCGGGAGCTAATCCTCTACAGGATTGCGAATTTTCTGCGGAAGGCGAACTGAAATCACCTTTATCTTTTGCTGCAAAATATGCAAATAAGGAATTTTTCCGAGATTTAGTGCGTGCCATGATCGATCATGTAAAAGATTTCACTCCCTATGATTTTATAAAAGATCCACTCTTTATCAAGCGCTGGGCAGCCGGTCATTCTTCAAAGGATGTGCTGTGGCTGGCAGATCAGCTGGAAGTAGTAAGAGGCCCCCTGCTTTGCTGCAAAGATTTGTCAGGTACTAGCTATTTCTATCGCTCGGTCATCGATGGATCATTAGATAAAAAAATTGCTAGTGGCAATGAGGATTTATTTGAATGGCTGAAAACATTAGATGTTTCTCCGGGATCCTATTACGAACTTAAATCATCTCCGTTATTTGCAGCGGCATCAGTCTCTTCAATACAGACTTACATTAAGCTGGCTGATTTTTTATTGGAAAAAATCAATGAAAATCCAGAACAAAATAATTCAGAAAAGTTTATGAAAGAAGTGTATGGAAATTTCTTGCTTAGCCGACCAGCGGAAGAAATAGATTTATTTTTTAAAAAATTTTTTGAAGATTCTCCAGAAATGAAAGAGGATGAAAAACTTAAACAAAAAAATAATATAGCGCAGAGTCAATATATAGTTCTATTAAAAAATCAGCATACGCTTGACTTTAATAATTACGCGCGCCTTGTGAAAAGCGTTTGGCCATTTATATCAGATGAGCAAAAAAATATATTGTTTTGTGATGCAGCAACCAGAGCCGATGATCGTATGGACTTAGTCTTTGGCATGCTTGATTGTGCTATCAGCATTAGGACCGTAGAAAGTATTTTACTAAGAGCAGCGTCCATTGGTAATACGAGAGCATTTGAATTCGCCGCAGATCGTTCGTTTAAGATGGGCCAGGTACTTGAATCACTGAATGCTGGAAATGACGTGGGACAAGAAATGTTTGACTGGGCACTCACAGCCGGTAGCCTGAAGTGGGTAGATAAATTGATAGCAGAAGGGCTCAATCTACAAAGAGTCATTACTCGCGACTATGCTTATATCAGCATACTGGCTGACCTTGACCCGCAAGCATTAGCCAAAAAATTAAACGGCTTGGATTACGAAGTCACTGCACGAATGATTGAACAAACCAAGACCGAAGAAGGTAAGCAAGCATTGAAGGCGTTAATGAAGGACACAACTACTCACAGTTGATACAGCCTTTACAAGGAAAAAACACCGGAATTGCCGTGGCAGTGCAGCAATTCCGGTATCCTTGCGGTTTGAATAGCCTTGATACCCGCTTAGGCGGGGCGCCGTAATGACCCATCCTTACCATACCCTGCGCGATTTGCTGCGCCACGCCGTTACCCGCTTTATGACCGAAGGTCTGTTTTTCGGGCACGGCAGCAGCAGCGCCTATGATGAAGCCGCGTATCTTATTCTGCATACGCTCAAGCTTCCGCTCGACAAGCTTGATCCTTTTTTGGATGCCAG
>JAULVH010000373.1:0-10613 GCA_032111105.1 Burkholderiaceae bacterium
AGCGGCTAATGCACACCATGTACCGTTGTGGCGTTATCTGGCAGGCGATCAACCCGTACAGTTGCCACTACCTGAAGTACAGATTTTTGGTGGCGGTGCGCATGCGGGGCGTCGTATAGATATACAAGATTTACTCGTTATGCCGGTCGACGCACAAAGTATGGATGAAGCACTTGCCATGGTGGCTGATGTTTATCGCGCAGCAGGTGAATTGATGAGCGATGCGGGTCGGCGCGCAGGGGTGGCTGATGAAGGAGGGTGGTGGCCGGATTTTTCCAGTAATGAAGAAGCCCTGCAAATGCTGACAAAATCCATAGAGAAGGCGGGTTACGCAAATGGTGAAATCATGATTTCACTGGATATCGCTGCATCTGAATTTGGTCGTGGTGGTATATATCGGCCGGGTCTGGATGGCCGTTCTTATACTCGCGATGAATGGATAGAGGTGTTGTTGCAGTGGTTAAGCAAGTACCCGATTTTATCGATAGAGGATCCGCTTGCCGAAGATGATACCGAAGGCATGATTGCGTTCACACTGGCGGCAGGCAATAAGGTGCAAGTTATAGGCGACGATTATCTGGTGACGAATGCTGGGCGGGTGGCTAAGGCAGCAGAGCAAAAAGCCTGCAATGCAGTATTGATAAAGCCAAATCAGGCCGGCACTATTACCGAAACACTCGCAGCGTTGCAAGCGGCGAAAGCCTGTGGATTTTCTACGGTAGTTTCAGCGCGATCGGGCGAAACCGAAGATGTGATGATTTCTCATTTATCGGTCGGTTGGAATGCGGGCCAATTAAAAGTGGGCTCGTTTGCGCGTTCAGAGCGTATGGCGAAATGGAATGAATTATTGCGTATCGAAGAAGCTCTGGGAACTGCTGCTCGCTACGCCGGGCGTTCAGCGCTACCGATTTGATTTTATTTGATGGGCAAAATACTAAATAATAAATTCAGTCGTCGCATTTAAAGGAAACACCGGACGGCGCAAATGTTCGAATGAAAATAAGGCGTAGTTTGAACTGGTAGGGCCACCCTTATCTGAATCACATTCGACTAAGCCCTTGGCCATAGCGCCAAATACGGGGCGGCAGTACATGCGGGATTTCAGCAGCAAATAATCATACTTGGCAGGATCAACTCCCACGCAGCTAAAAATACCCATATCAAACGGTTCTGTGCGCTGTTCACAAATCACGATCAAGGCGTCTACCGTGTCGAATAACACGGTGCGCCCCATGCTGACTTTAGCGCCCGTATAAATTGGGCCGGTAACTACAAACTCACCATCACTTCTTGCACGCACTACACCCACTAACGAGAGTGGTTTCTTTTTTGCTTCCAGGTGGGGCAGTGGTATGCGGTTACCTAAGTCGATACGCACGACATCTGTGGGTCGTAATTTCCACAATCGATGGACGGTTTGCGGATCACAAATCGGGCCCACGAGGATAGGTGTTACATGGTTGGCTATTGCTGCAGCAAGAATATCCGTGGTGTCGCAAGTGCCACCTGACATGACATTGTCGCTATGGTCTAGCAGTAATACCGGACCTACACCTTCTTCAGCGCGTAATTTTTTAGCCAGCTTGACTGATTCACGCAGCGGCGCGCTGTGATACACAAAGCCTTCACGTTCTTGCCATAGTTGTTGTGCGATTTGTTGAGCGACAGTATGGGCTAAGTTTTCATCGTCATCAGTAACCACAATGACCGACATGCCTGCATCATTAAAATCAGCTAACGAAAATCCGGCCATGATGGATACAGCCAGTACACCTTCTTCGAGCTCTGCCTGGCGTGCAGCCTCTACAGCGCGCCGCATCGCACCTTCATTGGTATTGCTGCACAGCGTATGCGATAGCAGTGGTAGTTGTTTCCAGCGAGTGATGGGGCGCGCTTGACCCGACAACAAACTCATCATCAAGCGCCCGGCATGCTCGCCGGTTTCGGCCATGTCTACGTGCGGGTAGGTTTTAAAGCTAACGATGATGTTGGCATGATCCACCATGGTTTGCGTGACATTGCCATGCAAATCCAGTGCTACTGCAATGGGCACATCGGGTGCGATAGCGCGTATGGCCTTTAATAATTCGCCTTCACCATCAGCGGCGTTTTCAGCCACCATAGCGCCATGCAGATCGAGCAAAATGGCATCGGGATTTTCGCTCAGTGCATCCAGTATGCGCTGACTTAATTCTGTGTAAGCATCAGCAGCGACTGTGCCACTGGGGTTGGCTGTTGCAGAAATGGGTGTAATTAATTGACTCTCAGGCTGGGATTCGGCCAGACGAATAAATGCACCCATGGCTGTGCGCGCGTGACGTTGATCATTTAGCGCATCGTCATCGTACAGAGGCTCAAACGCCGCTAGCGGGGTTGCTACGGGCGAGAAGGTATTGGTTTCGTGGTTAAAGCGGGCAATCAGAAATTTCATGGGCTATCAGCAGCATCCACCATGGCGCTCTTGCAGTTTCGCAAGAGTACCAGCAATGCTCATCATGTATCAGGCGGTTTGTCTCAGCGAGCGTTTCAGTAGTTTGCCATTCGGATTACGCGGCAAGGGCTGTTCTGTAAAGATTACCTGCTCAGGTACTTTGTAGTCCGCCAGACGCGCAGCACAGTGAGCTTTCACCGCAGCGGTATCTATCGAAGCTTTTGGAGCGTACACATACGCATGCACACGTTCACCCAGCACTGGGCAGGGATGACCTACTACAGCCGCTTCCACTACACCGGGTAGCGCCATCAATGCGTTTTCTACTTCGACAGAATAAATCTTGTATCCGCCGCGATTGATCATGTCTTTAATGCGATCAAAAATACGCACTAAACCTAGTTCATCTTTTGAGCCCAGATCACCTGAGCGCCAGCAACCATCTGCAAAACCTTTAGCCGTTGCTTCAGGATTGTTCCAGTAACCGGGCACCACCATAGGGCCACCGATCCAGAGTTCACCCGACTGACCAGGTGCGACTTCTTGATCTTGATCGTTCATGATGCGTATGGTCGCGCAGGGCAAGGTAATACCGATACTGTCGTTATGAATCGCTGATAAACCTAATGGCATGACCGTCGCGGGCGAGGTTGATTCTGTCGAGCCGTAGCAGTTCACTAGCGTCATGCCGGGTACGGCTTCTGCTAACGCTTGCACTGTTGCCACTGGCATGGGCGCACCACCAAACGCACCTACACGCCAGTTAGAAAGATCGACGGTGCGAAATGCTGCTTGTAGCAGGCACAGTTGATACATGGCTGGCACCATCACCGAAAACGTCACGCGTTCACGTGCAGCCAGTGGTACGAAATCCGATGCTTTGAATTCAGCAATGATCACCAGTGTGCCCATTACATGCACCATCTCAGCAATCAATGCAATTAGTCCGGTCACATGACTGGCAGGCACAGCCAGTGCGCCACGTTCATCTTGTGTGAGCTGCATGGTCACTTCGTAATGAACCACCGAGTGTGCAATATTGAGATGCGTGAGCATGGCACCTTTGGGATTACCGGTGGTGCCTGAGGTATAGAGTATGCAAGCGCAGTCTTCTTCATTGACTGGCACTGTGTTGACTAGTGGACCATCCAGCGCATGCAAAGCTTCTGCGTGTTCAGTGGCGTGGCCGGTTGAAATACGCAGGTGCAGTTGCGGCGAGGTAGCCGCATCGGGAATACGATTCGCTAAATCTTCATCAAATACTACGCCCACCGCACCACACTGATTAACGATATACGCCAGCCCCGGCCCTTGTTCGCGTGTGCCTACGGGTACCGAGATCACGCCCAGCTTTTGCAATGCAAATAGCACAGTAATAAATTCGGGGCGATTCGAAATAAACATCACCACGCGATCACCTTGCTTTATGCCGCGTGCAGCAAAACCATTCGCTAGTTTGTCTACCTGCGCACTCACTTCTGCGTAACTTACATGCTGATCATTAAAGCTAATGCACTCATGCTGCGGGCGTTCTTTTACTGCATGTTCGAACATCCAGTAAAACGAAGGAGGGCGCTTTTCAAAGCATAAAATTTCTCGCCCGCCAAAGTGAATTTCGCTGCGCATGGCAGGTAGTGTTACGTGATCTTTCCAGGCTATCATTTTGATTAGGCAGATGCTGATTGATTGTAAATTTTATGGCGAGCCAGCGCAGCTGTGCGAGGCAGGATCATGTGAATCAAGAGGTTGGCTTCGATCGGTCGCTCGAGAAACGTTTTGTTTTTATTTAACGAGTGCTTCCTTAGGTGAATTTAGGCCGGCTGAAGATTAGCACCACGTTCGATCACAATTTCAGCATCGAGCAGGTTTTTGGAATGATTCAAATCAGATTGCGCAATCAGCACCGACAGATCACCGCCGCGTAGTCCGGCAATAACTTCAGACAGACGTGCGGACAAGGCTGGAGCCACTCCTTCGAAGGGCTCGTCGAGCAACAGCAATTTACGACCTATGGTGAGTGCGCGAGCTAAAGCCACTAGTTTTTGCTGGCCACCCGAAAGTAAGAGTGCGCGACGATGGCTCATCTCTTTGAGTTCAGGAAGCACGTGATACACGAACTCTAATCGTGGCGCGGTGTCGGCGATTTTCATGGCCCACAATGGCACGAGTATGTTTTCTTCTACGGTTAGCTCAGGAACCAAACCCCGATCTTCCGGCATATAACCAATACCCAAGGCTGCGCGTTCATGGCGAGGCAAACGCGCTAAGTCGTCGCCATCCCAGGTGATGCGACCGTTGGTCAGTGGCAGATGGCCCATGATGGAGCGCAGGGTCGTTGATTTACCTGCGCCATTGCGGCCAATGAGGCCGACCATTTGCCCGCTTTTTACTTCGAGCGAAAATCCGCGCAATACCTGCACAGATTGTATTGATACATCGATAGTTTCTATCTTAAGCATGTTCTTTCCTGTCCGATAGCGTGCCGGTGACGTAGCGCTGTACGTCGGCCGAGGCCAGCGCGATGGATGGCTTGTCGTCAGCAATAACGCGCCCGCTGTAAAACGCAATAACGCGGTCGGCGTAGCGATCAACGATATCCATGTCATGTTCCACAAACAGAACCGTTACCGCTTCTTGTGAAAGAGCGCGCATGACGGTATCCATCATGGGAAATTTTTCATCGGTAGAGACACCGGAAGTGGGTTCATCCAGTAGCAGCACTTTAGGCTGTCGCGTTAGTGCCATCGCAATGTCAAGCAGCTTGCGTACGCCGCCAGGCAGTTCACCCACGGTGCGCTGTGCGTGTGCAGATAACTCAAAGCGTTCCAGTAGTTCGGTAGCACGTTGTTGTGCGGCCGGGTTACGAGCGGGACGCCAGAACGATAAACCACCTGCTTGCGAGGCAATAGCCACCAGCATGTTGTCGAACACCGTCATTTCTTTATACAGCTGCGGAATCTGGAATGAACGTGCAACGCCCATTCGCGCAATACGACGCGGCGCTAAGCCCGCAATGTTTTCACCATGCAGAAGAATCTGACCTGAATCCGGCTTGATGTAGCCCGTGATCATATTGACGAAAGTCGTTTTGCCAGCACCATTACTGCCGATAAGACTTACTTTTGCGCCCGTAGGAATATCGACATTGATGTCAGCAGCAGCGACGACGGCACCAAAACGTTTTTCGATTCCGCGTGCGGAGATCGCAAAGTCATGAGCACTCATGTGTGTTCTCCTTTGCTACGCTTAGTTTCCCATAATGACCCTATACCGCGCGGCAAAAAGCGTATCACTGCCAACAAAAACAGGCCCAGCGATAGCTGCCAGCTGTTAGGGAAATACGAACTGGAAAATGAGCGAACGATTTCAAGTACAGTCGATGCGATGAAGGCTGCTAATACACTGTGATGCCCCGCCAAAATAGCGACAAACACAAAATCACCCGAAGTGGTCCAGAAACTGAATTCTGGTTCCACATGACCTAAGGCCATAACCGCTAGCGCACCACCCATGCCGCCGGTGAAGGCTGCGATTAAGTAATTAGCTGCGATCAAATTCTGCACTGAGCTTCCGAGATATTCGACGCGAATTTCATTGTCGCGTGCTGCTAGTGCTACGAGTCCGCGTGTGGAGTCGAAATAAATCCGCATGGCCATGCCGACTAATCCACCCAAGGTGACAGTCACTGCATAGCTTGCATAGCCACTCCAGTTATCTGCTGGACGCACACCAAAAATAGTTACGCGCCCCATATTGAAACCATCCGAACCACCTAAGGTCTGCGATTTCATCAAGAGCCCGTACAACACCATAGAGAGTGCGAGCGATAGCATGGCAAAGAAAATGCCACGGTAGCGTGCAATCAGTAAAGCGAAGGGCAGGGCCACCAGTAAGGCAACCAGACCACCGCCCACGGCCAGTAGCACGGCATCGGTAATGCCCAAATGACCAAACGCGAGTGCGGCAGTATAGCCACCGAGCGCGAATACCATACCCTGACCAAATGAAACGACACCAGTACGCATGAGCGAGACTATGCCCAGTGATACGAGACCATTAGCAGCCGACATCGTAATCAGAAAGGTTAACCACTTAGGCATAGCCATGCCAGCAACGAGCATGATCGCGATGCAGACCACACCAGCAATTAAGGTACGTGAGGAAGATGATGAATTCATGTCAGATCTTCCTTGCCTGAATACGTTGAAATAGTCCTTCGGGCCGGAACATCAGCACGATAGCCATCACCACGTAAATCGAAAATAATTCGGCCACAGGCCAGATGTGTACAGCCGCTGAGCGTGCGATGCCAACTATCAGTGCACCAATAGCTGCACCAGGAATACTACCCAGGCCGCCGATAATCACCACCGCAAATGAAACAATCACTACACCAACAGAGACGCCCGGCTGAACCGAAATCATAGGTGCAGTTAGTGCACCGCCCAGTGACGCGAGAAAAATTCCGGTGGCAAAAGCCAAGGTATAAATTCGTGAAACATTGACGCCCATGCTTGAGGCGACTTCTTCGCTGTGTATTACAGCGAGTACGATTTTTCCTATGCGTGTGCGGTTTAAACCCCACCACACTACATAGCCCACGATAGCGGCTACAGCGACCAGCATAAAGTCATAACCCACATACGACTGAGGGCCCATGTCTATCGTTCCAAACAACATATAGGGTTCGGATACGTAGAGAGGGTTAACGCCCCAAATGAGTTTGGTTGCGTCTTCCATGATCAGAAATAAGGCGAAGGTCACCAGCACCAACAGCACTTCATCACGACCGTAAAAAACGCGTAGCAGTCCGCGCTCACAAAGCGGTGCGACTAAAGCCGCTACCGCGACTGCAGCGAGCAACATAGCGATGAGTGACAATTCCGGCGCTAAGCCTAAAGAGGCAAACCAGCCTACCAGCGTAGCGGCGGCATACGCGCCCAGGGCATAGAAGCTGCCATGCGCGACATTGAGAATTTTTAATACGCCAAAGACCAGAGTCAGGCCCAGCGCAACGATGAATAGCCATGACGCATAGGTCAGGCCATCAATCAGGATGGTAAAAATGAGATTCATGGGAGGTTCTTTTAATAATTCTTTTTACCAGATCAGCATGCTCCTGATAGCACGTAATCTTAGGGTGGTACTGCAGGGACTTTTAAAAACGGGCTTCACTTTTGTAAGCGAAGCCCGCACGACATCAGGCTAGTTGTTAGTCACACTTGGCACCAGGGAAGCCGGCTTTCATCCAATCTTCAGATTTCATGTTCGCAGGAGGATTGACGCACTCAGCAGCAAAGCGCTGTATGTCTTCCAAAGCGACACGCTTGTTGGCAGCATCCCAGCGGGTACGACCAATCGCTGTAGGCTGAATGGCTTGTTGTCCGCCTGCCAAAGCCATCTTCACACGACCACTGGGCGCTTCCCACTCGGAGCCGCGCAGAGCCGCTGCGATTTGTTCATTGGTAGGCTTTTTGCCGCCATTAGCTGCCATGGCTTTTTCTACCGCCAATTTCACACCCAAGAGCGCTTGTGCCATACGGTAGGGAGCTTGAACAGGGTAGGCATTCCACTGAATCTTGTACGAAGCCCACCACCAATCGTTCAAAGGAGATTTTGGTGCCAGCAAACCGTTAGCACCTCGCGCACCCAAGACAGTACCGTCGGGCATTTTGTCACCCAGCGGCGTGAGCACGTGATCAGCAGCAGTTAAAACCACCTGCGTTTTTTTGAACAAGCCGCGTGGACCTGCCTGCAGCACAAACGCTTGCAAATCACCACCCCACAAACTGGAGTGAGTTACATCGGCAGGCTGGGACATCAGCTGAGAAATTTCAGTACCGTACTGACCGGCGCCAAATTTCGGACGCTGATCTGCTTGTACTTTTGCCTCTGGGTAGAGGTAATTCATCGATAGCGTGAAGTCTTTGAGTGAGTCGTGGCCCCAGGCATAATCTTGATTAATCATGTTGATGGTGCTGACCTTCATGTTGCGCGATTTCAGATAGCGCGCAGCCGCCACGTTATCCATAGCGCCGTGTGAGGCTGTACGGAAAACATATTTGTAGCTGGCTTCTTCAAATATACGGGGTGAGCCACAATCGTAGAGCACCAACAGACGCTTCATTTCTTCGGCCACCGGTGAAACAGCTAAGCAGTCACCTGAACTGACATAGCCAATAACCATATCAACACCCTCGCGGTCGTACAGATTGCGCAGTTCTTGTACTTGTTTGGTAGCGCCACCGTTTTCGTCCACATAGACCGGCACGATGTTCATGCCGCCAAAGCCCTTCTTGTTGTAAGGCGCGGGGACTTTGCCGCCATTAAAGGCTTCCACCAGCGTTTTTGCGCCGTTAACAGCAGGCACACCGAAGCTGTCGGCTGCTTGTCCGGAAAGGAAACTGACAATACCAATCTTGAAGTCTTCGGCTGCGGCAGGGGCAGTCATGCCCAGCGCTATGAGACTGGCAACCGATATGGCAGACAGTTTTTTCCATGCGGGACGCAAGGTCGGGGTGTGAGTCATTGTTTTCTCCTGGTTAATCTCGTTATTGTCAGCATCGGAGACAACGCGTTTAGTTCCGATGTTGAGAATGTTCTGCAGGCTGAAATCGGTACGTATGCCGCTCAGCAATATTTCCAACACCAGATGATCCAATTTGTCAGATTGATCAGTCAACCGATATCGATGGTGCGATGCCGTAGGAAAGTATCTGGACTAGCAGGCCTTCATTAAAAGCAAAGGCGGCATTATTTTCCGATGAAGCGTAATGGGCAGTAGTTCCTTCTGAATCGGCACTTAGCCAGCCGATCGTGCACCAATACTAGTCAATTTTGGCAATGACTCTATTTTTAACTACTTTGTAGAGTCTGCAGGGGGCGGGTAGAGGACGAGTTCGTTATGCTGCAATGCAAAAACACCGATTCGGACATTTCTCTCGGTTTTTGTTACAACTCGAAGTTTTGTTAATTTTCTTTCGCGGTGCTTGCTTCGTTAGCTTCTGGCGGTGCGGGTTGAGATGTCGGTATGAGCTTCATCGAATCAGTCTCAGCTGGGATTTTGACTCGAAATCCTTGAAGATAAATCTCGATTTGAGCCAACTGGTTAGAGCGAACCACATACGGGGGCTTGCCACTGACGGCTTGGCCCACCATGGGCTTGAGTTCAATTAAGCGAGTCTTGCCTGAAGCATCGGAAAAGCACACCGAACCCCCTTTGGGGCTAATCACGTACAGACGGGAGTCGGCTTTACGTTGATAAATCGGCGACCAGCTTTTCACCTCGCCGCTAGTGCGAGATGAGCATTCACCAACAGCATCGGCCATGCTTACATTGCCGGCCGCAGAAGATTCAAGCTTGCCTTCACCAGCCTCCGAAGATGAGAGAACTGCGGACGAATCAGACTTGGTTTCTGGCAGCGATTTAGCGGGTATGGCAACGGCGGCTGCCGCTTTTATTGAAGGCGGTGTAGCAGTAGGCTCTGGAATTTTATCTGTCTGATTGGCGATCGCATCGGTGCCTGCTTCGTTAGTCGTGGCCTCATCCTGTGTGCCACGGATCTTCGCGTAGATAGCTAGTAATATACAAACCACAATCGCGGCCGTAGCAATCAATCGGCGCAGTTCGGCATTGCGCTCGACGGCGGCTAAGCGCAGATCAACAGGTTCAGCGATATCCTTAAAAGCCATCATGGACGCAGGCGCGTCGTCAGGTACGGGTATGGTTTGATTGGCGCCGGGGCCAGTGACGATTTCGTCGTAGGGTATTTCCAGGGCAGTTGAGTACTTTCGCACTGCCAGTAATTTGTGCGCCGGGGTGTAGAAAGGACGATTTCCGCCGTCTTCCATATGCTGAATCTGCTCGCGCGAGAGAGTAACAGCCGCTGCCATTTCTAATACCGACAGACCACGCGCCTCCCGGCCCGCCCTAAGGCGTGCACCGTCAACGGTTATGGCATCGAAATCGATTTCATTCTTCATGATGAGTTCCATTCGGGGACATTGAAACGGTGCGTCGCTCCAACCTCCCGATAAGTTCCCTAAAGATAACATCGAAAAGGGGATTTTTTGGGGATTTTGTCCATCCGCTGACATCTTCAGTCAGTAAGCGACCTTAATAATCAGCGAGCACAGTCGGTTTTGGCAGGTATCCCGGGATTTTAAGTGACCAGCTGGGTAT
>JAULVH010000373.1:10623-11863 GCA_032111105.1 Burkholderiaceae bacterium
CCATCTTTTTAGCTTATCGGGAGATGCAAAATTGTTATCTATCTTCTAATAAGTAATGCCGGCTAGTGAGGCGCGGTAGTTAAAAACGGTTCCCGCCCAGCAGGTTGTGCAAGCCAGAGCTAGGCGTTTCGTGTGGCGGGGTCAGGCCAGAAAAAATGGTGCACCAAAAAACGTAGAAAGCCAGCCTGAGTAAATTGCTATTTTCCTTGCGTTAGTGCTGGCAGCTCGTGGTGTTCTTCATCAGGCTACGAATAAGCTGGTTTTGAATATTGAGCAAACAACAATGGAGGTCGCCCAACTCAGCCTACATTTTTTTGCACTTATTTTCCAAAGGCTAACCAACTCTGACCAGGACAGGGCGATTTCGAATTGCGTTTGCCTTTAGTGCGTCGTGTTTGTGGTGATGTGCTCGATGCTGGCACGAGATGATTAACACTTTGCCGTATGGCGAGTAACTGCTCAGATTTCGAGAGCCGCATCAAGCTGTACATGGTCTGCCGCAGCAAGTATTGCTCGCGTTTTGTTTCCATTAAAATGTTGGGGCTGCTGAGTAATTCCTCGATCAAGGTATCAGGGGATATGCATGGGCTCATCAGATGATTTTTCATGGCAGTTGGTGAGTTAATGATCAGAAACTGAAGTCTATCCATTCTTCGCCCCAATATTCGATGTTGACGATTGAGACAGATCAAGAGCATTGCGTGATTTAATTTTTGATAAGTTTATGTTTAACAAAAATTAAGTGGCTGTTGATTCAATAAAAGCGAGACATTTTTTTGAAACAGACAGGCGCTCACAATAAGAGTGGCTTAACTCGGTGTTTCTTTCAACCTCTTGTTAGCTATAAAAATCGTATTCAATGAGCGTGGGCTGGTTGATTTTCCGTTCAATCAAAAACCAAAAAGTAGACTCTTATCGAATTCTTTATGGAATATCAAAATAGTTTTTCTTATTAGCCAACAGAATCGACTTCATGTGCATTGAATCAGGCAAGTTTTTTCTACCACTTGCCTAGGTCATCCGGCCTTCAATGCCACTTAGAGGATCGCTGATGGAAAAACTGAGTAATCAAGAAACTAGCCAGCTAAAGAAGGTGCTCACTGAGCGTGACCAAGCCCTGCGCGAGGACATACGAAGCGAAATCAGCTTGCAGAGTGAATACGCCGATGTGGCAAGTGACGTGCCTGATACAGGTGATCTGGCGTTCGCTAATCTTTCCATCGATCTGGGCAATGCCGCC
>JAULVH010000374.1:0-2430 GCA_032111105.1 Burkholderiaceae bacterium
ATTTTGGGCATGCCGCGGCCAGTGACGTATAAAACCGAATTCGGTAAAACGTATACGGCGCCGTTGCCTACTCCGCCCGAGGTGGAACGAATCGCTGCCGAGCCAGCGCACCCCTGGAATGGGGCGCCATTGCAGCCGACCGGAAATCCAATGCTCGCTGGAGTAGGGCCTGGTTCCTACGCACAGCGCGCCGATCATGTCGACTATGACTTAGAGGGCCATGCCCGCATTCGTCCACTGCGCTTATTACCCGATTTTGGTTTGTCCAGCAAAGACCGTAACCCCATTGGCATGAAGGTGGTCGGCGCCGACGGTAATTTAGCCGGCACTGTTGCGGATGCTTGGATCGATCATATGGAAGTGACGATTCGGTACTTGGAAGTTAAGTTAGGCAGTGGCAAAACTGTATTACTGCCAATGAACTTCAGCCGAATTGGCAAAGAGCAAATTACGGTGCAATCGATTTTATCGACCCAGTTTGCCCACGTGCCTACAACGAAGCATCCAGAGCAAATTACCTTATTGGAAGAAGAGAAGGTAATGGCGTACTACGGCGGCGGTACTTTATACGCTACGCCAGATCGCCAGGAACCAATCCTATGAACCCTAATCTGCATTCAAGTCCTGAGCATGAGTTTGAGGCTCAGCTGGGTTTGCCAGAGAAATTGCCAAAGGGTGAATCCATCCTTTGGCAGGGTTCGCCTGACTTTAAAGCAGTTGCACTGCGGGTCTTTCACATGCGGGCGCTGGTCATTTACTTTGGAATTTTGCTGGCTTACCGCTTGTTCTCGGGAATCTATGATGGCGATGCATTTGCCAGCTTGGCCATGTCGATGGTCTGGATGACGTTGTTGTCCGCTACGTGCTTAGGACTAGTTGCTTATTTTGCCTATTTAATATGCTCCACTACCCTTTACACCGTGACGGATCGCCGCATTGTCATGCGGATTGGTATTGTGCTCAATATGACATTTAATTTGCCCTTGAAGAAAATTCAGGGCGCTGGTTTAAATGTAGGCCAACACGGCATCGGCGATATTCCCTTAAAGCTTGATTTGCATACCAAAATTGCCTTGTTTCATCTATGGCCACATGCCAAGCCAGGCGCTTGGGCTAACCCTGAGCCTATGTTGCGTTGCATCCCGGATAGCCAGAAGGTAGCTGCCTTATTGTCGGATGCATGGGCCAAGGAAAATGAAGTGGATTTGGCCGAGCAGACCTTGCGTCCAGCAAAGACCGATGGCTCACTGTATTCTGATATGCAAAGCAGTCATCGTTCTGGATTAAATGGAGAAATCAAAGCCGCATGAATTCAGCACAATCTACCTTTCGCGGCATGCGTATACCAAAGCCACTAGCACTCATTGCAGTCAGTAGTTTGGCTGCCCTGATTTTATTTGTGGCGAACTACGTGAATACGGGTAAGTTGACGCGTGAGGTGGATGCGAATGCTGTCATTACGAAGCAATTGCGCTTTGAAGATCGAAGCGATGGCTCTATTGCCGTCATCTCAGCACCCGATGGTCAGATTGTCAAAGTGATCGAAGGTGAAGCTGGATTTGTGCGGGGAATTTTGCGAGCCATGGCGCGTGAGCGCCGTATCAAGGAAGTAAGTCAGACCATTCCATTTGAGTTAATTGCACGGGCAGACGGCCGTCTGACTTTAGTGGACCCAGCTACGGGCAATCGGATTGATTTAGAGTCATTTGGAAAAGACAATGTCGTTGAGTTTGCAGTGTTGCTTAAGCCACAAGGGGCGCGGTAATGAATAAAGAAACAGTCGATTGTCGAGTTCAGCTTTCAAATACAGCTGAATTCTTATACGCCCATGTGGAGTTAAATGGAGTCGAGGTTGGCCCAGGTGATCAGGTTTTAATTCATGATCCATTAACCCAGATCGAGTTTGGGCAACAAATGGAATACACCCGCAGAGCGACTGTTTCACGGGCGGGGCTTTTGAGTCGCTTTTGGACCTATTGCACGGCACGCCTCGAGCTCACCATGCTGTATGAAGTGAGTTTTTCCACTACCCGCTTTTCGCATACGAAAAAGTACCCTAGACTGAAGGCAGTCCAGCAGCAAGCAGACAATACAACAGCAATCCATCTGAATTTAGGAAAGAGGGTAGAAGTATGACCAGCGCAACTATGCATGCAAACACGATCAGCGAGTCAACCGATCGTGCTCTAGAGAATACGATGTTGAGCCCCCGTTTTTATACGACGGACTTTAAGGAAATGGATAGCTTTGATATTGAGTCCGTAAGGCCTGAGTGGAATCGCTTGATGAAAGAGTTTGATAAGGACATTAATCAAACGCACTTTCAGCGCCCCGAAGATATGGTGAAGGATTATTCGCAGTTACCCGAAGGTTTGTATCAAGAGTTTCTGGATTTTTTAATCAGCTCCATCACCTCGGAGTTCTCGGGCT
>JAULVH010000374.1:2453-3779 GCA_032111105.1 Burkholderiaceae bacterium
AAGACCTGTTTACCTATATGGCTCGCGATGAAAGCCGCCATGCCGGTTTTATTAACCAGTGGCTCAAAGACTTTGGTATTGGCGTCGATTTAGGATTCCTAGCGCGCGAGAAAAAATACACCTTCTTCAAGCCCAAGTTTATTTTCTACGCAACCTATTTATCCGAGAAGATTGGCTACGCACGTTACATCACCATCTTCCGCATTATTGAAAAGCACCCAGAGCTACGCTTTCATCCGATCTTCACTTGGTTTGAAAAGTGGTGCAATGATGAGTTCCGTCATGGTGAGGCATTTGCCCTCATGATGCGTGCCAATCCGTATTTGCTGGAGGGGCGCAATAAATTGTGGATTCGTTTCTTTTTGATCGCAGTCTATGCCACCATGTATGTGCGTGATCATTCACGGCCCGAGTTTCATGCAGCCTTGGGTGTATCAGTTGCCGAATACGATCGCAAAGTACTGCAGATCACATCAGACATATCCAAGCAAGTATTTCCATTCACCATTAATTTAGAAGATGACCGCTTATGGGCCGGTTTTGAGCGCCTGCGGGAAATTTCCGATGAAGTCGAGGCGGCTAAGGTACAGGGCGGTCTGTTCTCATACCTAAAGCGCGGCTACTTGGCGGCCAATGCGGCATTGGTATTTGCTCGCATCTACACGCTTCCCGTCGTGCCAAACGAATTGCCTGCCGACATTCGCATGGCTCCGGCGTGGTAAGCGTGAACAGGGAGCATGAATCGTAATGTCAGCCTGGATCGCCCCACTTGGTTTTGCTGTGCTGATATGGTGGTTTAGTACCGGTGCGATTCTATGGTTGGATGGGTTTTCTAAAAAGTGCTTCCGGACTATTTTTGTAGCATCAAGCGTTTTGCTCTTCTTTGCTTTCTGGGGCATCAGTATATCCAGTACGCAAGATACGGTGCTGGGTGCTTACTGCGCGTTCACCTGCGCCATCTTGATTTGGGGCTGGCAAGAATTGGCTTTCTTGCTCGGCTACATTACCGGCTCACGGCGAGTGCTTTGCCCAGCTGATGCGAAGGGCTGGCAACGTGCCTGGTTTGCGTTCCAAACCATTAACCACCATGAACTTGCTCTGCTGGTGCTGGGTATTATCTTGGCTGTTCTGCATATCGATGCTGTTAATACAACCGGTCTGTGGGCGTTTGTGATTTTGTGGGTGATGCGCCAAAGTGCGAAGATTAATATTTTCCTCGGCGTGCTTAATTTGAATGAGCGTTTCCTGCCAGACCACCTCAAATATTTACAGACCTATTTCCGTCGTCGCGCCATGAATTACCTCATGCCATTCTCGGTGGTCTTG
>JAULVH010000375.1:0-11381 GCA_032111105.1 Burkholderiaceae bacterium
AGCCAAGAGCAGTTGGATGCGATTGCCGATGAAATCAACAACCGCCCCAGGAAGGGCTTGGGCGTACGATCTCCTCTGGCGGTCTACACTGAGCTGCTCTTGAATTCCCCGCAACACTCAACACTCACCCATTGAAACTCGGGTGTTGCACTTCACTTTTGAATCCGCCCTGTCTATGCTGGTCGAGGCTCGTAGGTCGTGTTGAATAATACCGACACGCTTAGCGCCGAGCGAACCCGCAATAGCAAACACAGCAAACCCCAACACGATCAGCGCAGTAGGCCAATATTTTTTAAGCGCATTCACACCTTTATGAAAGAGGTTCATTAAAACTCTTATATTTACTTTTGTTACATATGCGTAAGGGATGCCGTTTGTAATAATCAACATTGTGATTTTCAGATTGCCTAGTAGCAGCCGATTTTTTCTTAGTTGGCATACCAAGCAGGTGTGTGAAATGCATATATTGAATACTATTGGAGCCTCAAGCCCATTAAAAGACGTTTACAAATGACTAAAGGCTTCCTTTTGAAATTAAACAAATTACAAATTTATGTAAATTAACAATTGATATTCTGAAAATTTTTAGGCCTAAGGATTGATTAAGCGTCCAATTGATTCTGATAGTCTGTTAGACAGGTATAGCGTATCCTTTCCCATGTTATTCAATCGCAAAAAATCTTCAATCACTTGTTGGTATTCACGCTTATCAACAATTTGTAATTGCTGCAAAGATTTGTTTGAATGAGCCATTGGGAAAAAGTTATCTGTCAATTCGCGAAATATAGATTCAATTTTTTCGATTTCTTTTTTTGAAATGCATGCCTCAGAGTCCGAACCTAGTTGTTCATTCGCATGACATATATACGCATGAAGTGCTGTATGACATATTTGTAAAAATCCAGCAATTTCCCCTGGTGAAAGGTCCAAGGCATCGACATGCTCTCCCTCAATAGATTTCTTGAGATGAAGATTAATATTTTTTAATTCCATTGATGCTCCTTACGTCTTCTCTTTTTCAAAAGGTTCATCTAGGCATTTTGCAGCACTGCCCCCCGATTGTTTGAACAACATACCCCCGAGTTTTAAGTGGACTCTAGGTGGTTTGCCAAAAGTGCTGAGTTATCCACGGCGGAGGTGGTCGCTTGCGAAGAAATTCCCTGCGCGGTGGGCAAATCGGGGCACATCAAGAATTTCATTTTATGCAGCCTTGTCCAGCTTGGGCAGCAAGTTTTCTTTGACCTGCTTGGGCGTGAGCCGATCCATCGACAACTTGACACCTTTGCTCAGCACCGCGTTGGCAAATTTCTCGGCGGCGAACTGACTACCTTGATCCGTGTTTACGATCTCAGGCATACCGTACCGCGTGAAGGCTTCCTCGATGATCGTCTTGTCCTCACGCAAAGCGGCAAAGGACACCCTCGCCTTGAACGCAGGCGGGTCTGGGTGCCGGGTGCGGAGCGCTGATCTCTTTACCATCGAAAACTCTTACCTATTCAGCGGTCCAGGACCGAACTTTATGCCCAGAGTTCCACTTAAAAATTGTTTAAATTTGTGTGGCCACTTCTCTATAAGATAGATACAAGAACGATACACATTTCACTGAAAAGTACGGCAATGAATCAAGGATGGGTTCGGTGCCCCTCAACAGATCCATCAGCAAGCGACCATGGCAACAAGCTCCAACGGAAACCAATACCAAGCTAACGATGCAAATACGATCGTAGGAGAAATTTTTTCTGGGGGTATGACTATCGGGCAGGCGATAGAAAAGCTTCGGACACGGTTACTTGACCTCTCGGGCAGGAATGGGCTCTTGAACTTTCGCCATCCAAAAGGACGGTGTCTTCAGTTCATAGACAGTCCAAGTTTGAACCTTGTCTTTGAACGGCTCTACAGTGAAACCAAGAGCGTTTCACTAAAGCCAACTCCTGAGCCCAGCATCCTAGAGTACGAGGGCAAAAGGCCGGAGGCCAAGGTTTACGCCCAGACGTTAGGTTTTGATGTGTCAACAGAATTTGAACCCAACGCTAAGAACGCGCGAGGTCATCGTCTGCATGGTATTCAGACCCCTCTGTACCCACAAGATTTAGAAAAGCAACTTCGCAAAATTTCAGGTGAAGCGCATACGGCCATTGAAGAAACTGGCTCAAACATGCTCTTCATGATTTTTGGCTTCTTAGAGTTTTATGACAGTGAAGACTCAGACCGTGCAATGCTTGCGCCACTGCTTGCGTTACCTGTTGAGCTGATCAAAGGATCGATCGATCAAGAGACAAGAACTTACCAATACACGGTTCAACACAACGGCGAAGACCTGACAGAAAACCACACATTAAAAGAAAAGCTAAGACGAGATTTTTTGCTTTCGATTCCTGAGTTCGATGAGGACACCGATACGCCCGAATCTTTTTTCCAGATGATCGACCAGGCCATTGCAAAAAAACGGCGGTGGAGAGTTCGTCGTCAGTTGACGCTTGGCATGCTTTCGTTCGGCAAGCTGGCGATATGGAGCGGCTTGGACACAAAAAAATATCCTGAGCTACTAGATAACGAACTGATCAAATCCATTTTTTCCGGAAAGGTCAGTGGAAGCGGCAATAGTCTTCATGCCGAAGATTACAAGATCGACAAACACCCCGAAGGTAATCTGCAGTTCATTTTCGATGCAGACTCATCACAGCACAGCGCGATCATAGATGTGCTGGCAGGGAAAAACCTCGTTATCAACGGGCCGCCAGGCACTGGAAAATCGCAAACGATCACAAACATCATTGCGTGTGCCTTGGCGCAAGGCAAAAAAGTTTTGTTCGTATCTGAAAAGTTGGCTGCACTAGAGGTCGTTCGCAGGCGTCTTAATATGGCCAACTTAGGCCATTTCTGCCTGGAACTGCACTCCCACAAAACGCAAAAGAAAAAGCTTCTGGAAGACATTGCAGACCGGATTGACGCCGGGTTTACACCCCCTTCACAACTGCCAACCAAAATCGGGATCTTGCAGAAAAAAAAGGAACAGTTGAATCGGTATGCCGAGCTGATGGGCAGCAGTGTCGGCAACAAACTAGGCATAACGATCCACCAAATTTTCTGGGCTGTCGAACGCAGGCGGCAAGATCTAGATGACCTCGCAGCTGAAGTCAGTTCAATTAGTTTTGCCGATGCAGCGAACTGGTCTCATGACGACCTCATGGCATTCACTGCCCTGCTGAGTGATCTATCAAGCCTGTACGAGGAAATCGGCCGCCATGACCAAGATCATCCATGGTGGGGCTTTCACGCTGATCAACTGTCGCCTGGGGAAGACGAAACGATCCGCAGAATCTTGGAGCTGGCTCTGAAAGAGGCAGAGCGGGCTGAAGATGCAGCCATCAAAATCAGAGAGGGATTCGCGCTCGATGCACCTATTGAACTGAGTTCAGCTCATAGGTTGTCAAACGATTTAGCCGGCATTACGACTATCGACAGCAGCCTTTCGGTTGAGCTACTACCTCGACTCTTCAACCGTGGGGAAAATGATCCTTCAGGCACTCGGGCCGCAACGGTAATTGATCAGGTCAAAAGGAAGCTTGCACAAGCAATAGAGCTGAAGAACAGTGCAGATGCCGTATTCGGCCTAAATCGACGCCCCGCAGTGTCAGAACGCCAGCTGATTGCCAATGTACCCTCGGGGCTAATATCCCATGAGCTAGCTGACAGGGCGGTGAGCCGTGTCGTCCAAGAAATTGACCATTTCCGAGCAGCCATCTCAGCCTGCAAAACGATCGTTGCGACCAGCCTGCCGAACTACTCACCAAATTCAGAGGCTTACTATGAGCAGGTCAAGCAGCTATGTTCCACAGTAGGTAATTACGGACTCGCCAGCAAAACGATCTCCCACGTTGATGTGCAACTGCCAAAGCTGACTGAAACTCATAAAAACCTTTTGCAGGCATTACGCGCTGTTAGTTCCTTTTGCAATCAAAGACAAGTCAAATTTGATGGGACTGTTCATGGCATTACAACGCTCCGGGAAGGCAATATCTTTCCTGAGCTTAGAGAAATCGGAGCTTCAGTTACCCTCGATTTGAAGGTCGGTGCGGCGTTGATCAAACACCCTCTATCAGGTCGATCGATTGCCGAACTGCGAAATCTCACAGCAAGAATCAAGTCCGAAAAAACAGAGATCGGATTAGCGACCCAATTCTGTCAAGAGTTCACTGCAAGGCTCGGTTCAAACTTGAGAATCAATGAGCAGACGTATCAGGAACTAAAAGAAATTCTGCAGATAGCGTCGCACGCTCCAATCGACCTATTGGGATACAGGCAAGCAAGCTTTTTTCAATCACGGGCGACAGTGCTGCTTGAAATGGTTGAGAAGTTTTTGCATAAAGATCAAGCGCAGCACAGTGGACTTAGTCAAGTCTTTTATCTGGATGCGCTTCCAGCATCGGTTGCAATCAGCGAAGCGATTTACACGCTTAGGAACAAAGACGGGTTTTTTGCACTGTTCGATAGTCAATGGCGAAACGCTCGCAATTTACACAATCGACTATCCAAGACTCAAAGAAAGCTCCCGGCAAAAGCTAGAGCGGAAGAGCTGTCCAAGCTGTTGGATTGGATCACCAGCCGTGAAAAATTCTTAACCAATGCCGAATACAAAGAGGTTTTTGGCGGGTTGATGCGTGGGCTGGAAACAAAGACCTCGCCGATCAGGACGCTTTTAGATTGGCTGACGACATCACATAACAAACTGTCGCAATGCAATCAATTTTCTGCGCACATCGATCTGTTGACCATCAATACGAACTTACTCACGTCACTGAAAGCAAATGCACCTCGATTGACGCAGGAAATTGACCGTATCTCAAGCGGTATTGAAAAAATTGCCAGTGCGTTTGGGCCGAGTCTGTCTGGCGCAAGAGAAGCACGGAACCAGTCGATCGACGTGTTCATAAAACTGATTGACACTGAAACTGCAAAGTTGGAGGAGATGATCCTTCACTTTGATGCGATCGCTTTTGAATATGTAAGTCCCTCTGCAGCACATCAGCGAATAGTGGCTAAGAGCGATCTGGGCACGATCTCCCATGAGTTGTCGCTACTTGCCAATGGTCAAGCAAGCTTGATTGAGGCAGCTGGCGACAACTTGAAATCGCTTACTGATCAATCTGTCGATGATTGGCAAACTGGTTTAAGCCTGCTTGGCGAGAAAATTGACAACGTGGCCATCGCAGTTCAGTTGACCCAAAAAATCGCTCGATCTTCAAACACCTTTGACCAACTTTCACGACTTTCCGAAAGTTACTTGAACTTGATGGAGAGTTGGAAACGACTCAAACTGCCAGCTGATCCTGAGACATTCAGCGATTGGGATGGTGTCATGGCTCAAGCTGACGAGGACTGTGAAAAACTATTGGGAGTCTTCACGCCTTTGATCAACTGTGGAGTAGAAAACACGACTTTTGCGCAGTGCCTTGCAGCGATCAATGATGACGCAAATAGCATGGCTCTCATCGATGGGGTGTCGGAATCAGACGAGGTTCAGACCCTGATTGGCCCCGTCTATACCGGAATCAATACCGATATCAGTTTGATTGAGAGGACACTGGCATGGGGCAAGTCAGTGACGTTGACGAATTTGCCAAGCGCGATGCAGGATCGCATCCTGAGTTTGAATGCTGTGACAGCCTTACAGGAAGCAAAGGATTTGTTGTCAACGGTTAGCGAGGCATCGAAAAGTGTTCGTACCACGCTTGATCAGTTGAATCAATACGGCCATTTCGATTGGGAGCAGTGGCAACTTCAATGCAGAAGCCGACCGGGTATCGATTTTCCCACAGAAGTGAAGACAAGACTGCGGAAAGCATTGTCCGTTTCCGGTTCGGTGTTGGCTTGGTCCAAATATCTCAGCGGGCGCGAGTCAGCCAAGCGCAATGGACTGAGTGATTTCTTGAACCTATTGGAGTCTGAGCGTATTCCTGCTCCCTTGCTGACCAAAGCCTTTGAACTGTCAGCCTATCTCTCGATCGGCCGCTTGATCTATCAGGCCTACCCGGAGCTCCGTGAATTCAGCCCTGCATCACACGACAGAGTACGTAGTGAATTTCAGCAGCTGGATGCAGAAATCATCGGCCTAACAGGTCGTGATTTTGCTGCTCGTATATCTATACACGCGAAAGTACCGGAAGGCACTAGAGGTGCCACAGTAGGTGAATACACAGAAATGAACCTGCTACGCCGTGAAATTAACAAGCAAAAACGGCACATACCGATCAGGCAACTGTTGAAACGGGCCGGAAAGGCTCTGCAAGAATTGAAGCCGGTATTCATGATGGGGCCAATGTCTGTTGCCCAATACCTAGAGCTTGGAGCGCTTGAATTCGATATTGTTGTGATGGACGAAGCTTCTCAGCTGCGTCCAGAAGATGCTATCGGAGCAGCTGCAAGAGGGAAGCAATTGGTCGTCGTTGGAGATCCAAAGCAGCTACCTCCTACCAACTTTTTTGACCGCCTTTCTGATTCCTCAGATGATGAAATTGACGATGACGCGCCAGCGGCCATCACTGGTATGGAAAGCATCCTGGACATTTGTCAGCAATTGTTCACGCCAAACCGCAGCCTCAGGTGGCATTACCGCTCCCAACACGAATCACTGATTGCCTTCTCCAACCATCATTTTTACAAAAATCTTGTTGTCTTCCCTTCGCCCTATTCGAAGGCAAGACGGCTTGGGGTGAAGTACAGGTATCTTCGCAACGGTATCTATAAAGATCGCCAAAATTTTCATGAAGCAGAGCGTGTCGTTGACGCCGTGTTGGACCATATGGTCAAGCACAAAGACACTTCCTTGGGGGTTGTGACGTTGAACCAAACGCAGCGAGAACTCATCGAGGAACTGCTGGAGAAGAAGTTAAAAAGCTTTCCTGAAGGGGATGATTTCAAAGATAAATGGGAAGCTGAAGGTTGGCCGTTTTTTGTCAAAAACCTCGAAAATGTACAGGGTGACGAACGCGATGTGATTTTCATATCAACGACCTTTGGTAAAGCACCGGGGACAACCAAACCACGTCAGAATTTTGGCCCTATAAGTCGTCCAGACGGATGGCGCCGCTTGAATGTGTTGTTCACCCGTTCACGTCAACGGATTGAACTCTTCACGTCAATGCTGCCCGAAGATATCGTGGTCGATGAGAAAACCCCGTTGGGTACAAAAGCACTTCGCGATTACTTGGATTTTGCTAAGCGTGGCGTTCTTGTTACTACTGACGAATCTGACCGTGAACCAGACAGTGACTTTGAGGTGTCAGTAGCTGAGGTCATCCGATCTTTTGGATATGAAGTTAAGCCTCAACTTGGTGTTGCAGGTTTCTTCATCGACATGGTGGTCAGAAATCCGGATCGCCCTGGCGAGTATCTTGCAGCGATCGAGTGTGATGGCGCGACTTATCACAGTGGTCACTCAGCGCGTGACCGCGATCGAATCCGTCAAGAAATCTTGGAGTCGTTGGGCTGGGAAGGCAAAATTTTTAGGATCTGGTCAACTGATTGGTTCTACAACCCACGTGAGTCAACTCAAAAACTGCAACGCTTTCTGACCGAAAGACGCAATCTGTCTTTGATCGATGATCCAATTGATCTTGATGACTCAGTTGTAGATGATTTTGATCATGCTTATGCTGAAGCAACTGTTACGGACTCTAATGATTCTGCTCACTCTGAAGTCTCAGAAGTCATCATTGATTCTGTTGAGGATAAGTTCATCGAGGTGGGCGACCAGGTGACTTATTGCCTTCTGGACTCACCAAGCGAAAAACAAACTGTCTGGATCACTGACGGCGAAAGCAATCTCAAACTTGGCATCATTAATGAACAATCTCCTGTAGCACAGGCTCTCTTGGGTCTTGCTGAAGGTGATATTGGTGAATTACATATCACCAGTTCAGCTGGGATGAAAACTAGAGAGCTTAGGGTCTTGAAAATTCAAAGCCGTCAAACGTAAGCTACTCGCTTGTTACCTTTGGAGCCTCGATGTTTCGCAGCTTTGACTAAGCGAGGGGGGGGACGCCAACGACTGCTTCAGGCTGGGACCAGACATTCAATCGTCGCAAGTGACTGGCCGCAGCCGACCCGAATGAGACGTACGTCGGCCTTATCTCAAGGCCCTAAAGCAGCCCTTCGGCCCCTCCGCACAGGCCTCCGCTAGGGGAGGCGCAGCGGGCCACACATTGCAGGCATCCGAGCAGCGCTAGGCATAACCGGTGGTCGCTGATGCGCTCCACAGTCAGTGCTTTCATGCAGCCGCAGAACCACTCGAAGAAGTAGCTTTCGCCAAAGCGGGCGCCTTTGCGTTGATGACCTTCTTGGCGGAGTGCACTGCAAGCACGTTACACACGAAGCGCTCACCGGCGTTTCGAGCACTGATTGAGCTCAACACGTACTGCGTGAAGAACAGACCAGCTGCGACCCAGAGTGCTTTTGTGCCTACCTCAGCGAGATATAGCCCGAATGGCGCAAGCACCATTAACGGCAGCGACAGCACGGCCATGTCGCGGTACATCAAGAAGTCTTTCTGCGCGTACGCGACCTCCGGTACCGTCTCGACCTGCTTGTACAACTTGTACCACTTCGAGTTCTGTTCCTTCGGCTCCTCTGCCCAGGCACCAACGTTCTTCTTGAGCTGCAACATGTCTATGCGATGGTCAGCCGGACCGAACTTGGTAAACGCTTCGCAGCCTGGGAGCCAGCCATAGGGCTTCCAGTACACGAGCATTGCCTTGAAGTTCGATGACAGTACGTTCATAAGCAAGAGCACGACGATTGGCAACACCACTGCTCCGAGCGCGCGGTAGAGGCCGAGCTGTGTAGTCGTTGTACTCGCAATCAGATCTGGCGCAACGAAGATAGCCAAGACGATCACATCCGCCGTGGCCAGGGCTACATGCCACGCGAAGTTCTGTGACTTCAAGGAGCGTTCGATGCCCTTCATCCTCGGTACTCGGTGTCGATGGTGAAGTTCGTCCCGTCAACGTCGAAGATGATGTGCCCGTCGCGCCGAGTGGTCAGCACGTGCCGATCTTTCATGGTTGTGCGGACCTTGACACCCTTCGCAGAGATGATCTTGCGATAATCGGGGACCGTTTCCTGCGTCTTATGTTCCTTCGCCTTGTCCGAGATGACGACACACGACGGCGTGAAGTACGCGAAGATTTCTTCGCAATACCCGTTGTACCGGCCGTGATGCGAAGCCATCAATACGTCGGTACCAGCCAACTCGGCACAGAAGTCCCCGCGCTTGAGCAGTTCGAGCCAGCCGGCACGTTCCATGTCACCGGGGAACAACATCTTGAAGTTTCCGTACTTGATGAACACAACAAGGCTAAGGTTGTTCGTGTCGGTGAACTGACCGGGGCCGGTGCCGTACGAGTTCCAGAAGGACTTATATGTGATACCGCCCATGCCCTGGTCGAACGGTATCACGGGCAGGCCGCCCGAGTACGTCCCACAAGCGTTCACGTACCACTGCGCGTCACTTGTCAGTGGCCCGCCAGCGCGCTTGATGGCCCACATTTGGTCGCTCGTATACGACGGGTTACGGATCAACGTATCGACGTAGATTCCCGCATCTTCTAAGCCTTTCAGGTCGCTCATGTGGTCCTGATCGGCGTTCGTAATGAACAGGTAGTCCAACACGTCACGGCCGAGACGGTTGATGCTGGTACTCGGCTTAAAGTCAGCCGACGATCCCGAGTCGATCATGGCGAGCCGACCTCCCTGTTCTTGTCCAAGGCCAGACCGGATAACGTGCTGCAGCATCACGCAGCACCCGTGTTCCACGTCTTCAACCCGAATTCGCATGAAACCTGCCATAACCCTGCCTCCCTACGCACATTTTCCCATGTAATGGATGTACGACAAGACGGCACATTTGCCAGACGCGCGATTGGCCGCGAGCATTGATGCCTAGAAGAGGGCGACTTTCGAGATTGCGATTGCAGTGTTCGAAGTGAACACTCGGGTACTTAAACCTGCCGGTGACTAGCGGCTGCAATCGGCAGAATGCAGAACTAATCGGCCCGTAGTTGGCTGACCGCTCACGCTGCAAAGCAGTCCTAGATCCACTATTTGCCAAAGATGATGGCAAGCCTGCCTATGGTGACCTTCTTGACCATCAATCAATCTTGGTGCGGTTCAGTGCACTGAGCTCTTTGCGTGCATTTGCAATCACCCCCTCGTCTTGATCTGAATAAGCTGCCATCAGCAACGTCAATGGGTGGACACCTAAGACTTCGGCAAGCTCATCGATCTTGCTCAATGTCGGGCTCTTGAGCCCTCGCTCTAGCGTGCTGACATAGGTGCGGCTTGAGGTTAGGGCAAAAGCCTCTTGCGAGATGCCCTTGGCTTTTCTGATGCGCTGGAGGGCTTTGCCGAAATGATTGTGGTGAGTGGGCTGTGAGGTCATACCTCCATTGGCCCATTTTGAGCTTTATAGGACTACAATCTATAGGACTCATTTTTTAGGAATCCCAATGTTCTTTACCAGAGAGTTCCAGCGCAATCCACTATCGGCAATCTTGGGTGACCAAGACTCAACTTACTGGACGTCGTTTGAATTGGGACTGATGACGCCTTGGTACGTGATCTTGCTTAAGCAACCAGAATGGGACGGGGAAAGCCCAATTAAGGATGACGCCCCTACCTTGTACCGAACGATTGTCACTGGCGATATCCGCGATGTGTTGGGCCTGGTATCAACCCAACAACAAAGTGAAGTCAAAGTTCAGAGTGCGTACATCGTTTTCCCAAATCGCGAGGCACCCGAGGTGAACTGGGAAATGAAAAAAATCCGTGCCGCTTGGACAGCCGAAAAAAATGCTCAGCAAGACGATCTAATGTCGTCACCGATTGACTATGTTGAGAGTGAAGACGGAAAGATGTATCCGATGCTTCATCAGCGAAAGGCCGCCAAGACCAAGAAGGGGTATCGAATGATTTGTTCGTTCGCTCAAGTAGGAGGTTAAACCTTTAAGGTTTAGATACTGTTTCGGTTCTGGAGCTCTAACGCATCTGGAGCGTGAAAAAACCTGAATGAGCCAAGCGCCATCTGGGCATTTCAATCGCGTGTTTGTGGAGATTCCTTATTCCACTCGACCAAAACACCAAGAAGAAAAAGGCACCAAAAAAACACCGCAAAGACCACACCACCATTGGACTCAAAGCTAAAGCAGTTCAGCTCAAAAAATGGGCCAGTGAACTCATGGAGCAACAAGACAGCGGCTTTGGAAGGAACCAAGAAAGCGTGCCAGATGTTGTAGAGCACATCCGGGGCGATTCAGACGCTTACTTTGATGGTGCCTCACCACCCATCAAACAAAAACAACACCGGATGAGAGTGATCCTCGACG
>JAULVH010000376.1:0-3803 GCA_032111105.1 Burkholderiaceae bacterium
AGCAGAGGCGGGTAGCTTTGGTTATGCGCGACTGCAAGCAATTACCGGTGGCGTAATGAAACCGAAAAATGATGATGACCCTGTTTGGGATTACAACCTCTCAGCCAACACCATGCAACAACAGGGTTATCGTGATCATTCTGCGCAAGATAGCCAAAAGGCAGTTGGCAACCTGGGGGTTAAATTGAGTAGTAGTTTGGAATCTCGATTTTTTATGGCCGCTGTCAGAAGCCGCTCGCAGTTACCGGGCTACGTCACCAAGGCGCAGTTAGAGTCGGATCCTACGGTAGCGAATAATTCAGCGTGGCCAAATCAATTTCAGCGCAGGGATGTTGATGCACAGCGTTTAGCAAATAAAACCGTTTATACCAATGGCAATTACCAAGTAGAAATCGCCACCTATGTCATGCAGCATGATCTTTGGCATCCCATTAGCTTTGGTTTTATCGAACAAGACACCACAACCTATGGTGGTCATATCAAGGTGTCGGATAAATCAAAATTATTCGGTGCAAACAACGTGTTGACCCTGGGTTATCTGCCTGATTTTGGTAAAACAAGTGGTCGCACTCGGGCTGTTAGTGCAGGATTTGTTCCTGGCGTAGTCAGCACACAGTACACCCAAAAATCAGATAATCATCGCTTTTTAATCGAAGACAAATTCAGCTTGTCAGACACGACGACGCTTATTGGTTCGCTCCAATATCATCAGTCAAATAGACGAAAAGAGGATTCAATTACGCCCGCATCCAACTATGATGTTCAGTACACACAATGGATGCCCAGGTTAGGTGTGATTCACAACGTATCGCCATCAGCTCAGGTATTCGCTAACGTGAGTAATAATTTTGAGCCACCTATCTTTGACGTCACCAGCACTATGCTCGCTACCAAAGCACAAACTGGTGTGAGTTACGAAGTAGGAACTCGTGGCGAAGCCGCTTTTAATAACGGCCGCGATCAAGTATTTTACGATCTGACTTTGTACCGTGCCAATTTACGTAACGAATTTCAAACAGTGTGTATCAACGGGAGCACGACCTGTACCGTCTTCGGTACGTCAGCGACAGTTAATGTACCCAAGACAGTTCATCAGGGTATTGAATTAGGTCTGTCGGGATTTTTTGATCGTCAGTGGGAAGCCAGAGGTATTTTTCTCTATAGCGACTTCCGCTTTGACAACAACGCGCTGTATGCAAACAACCGCATGCCCGGTTTTCCGCCTGTGATTCTGCGTGGCGAGACACTGTATCGCTGGGGTGCAGATAAAGGTGCACGAGGTATGCCAGCATCCTATGCAGGCCCAACCTTTGACTGGGTACCAACATCCGCACCTATGGATAACACCAAGAGTGTCTCGAATGATTCCTATGCGCTGTTAGGATTTAAAGCAGGTGGCCCTATTGATCAAACATGGTCGTGGTTTTTGGATGCACGAAATTTAGCGGATAAAAAATATGCGGCTACCACGAATATTGGCGCGGGCTTTGGTGGCAATCCCAGAGCAGCGTATTACCCGGGTAATGGACGATCAGCTTACGTAGGTATAGAAGGGAAATGGTAATTTTTATGAACAACACACTAATCAGTGCTTCAATCGCCGCGTGTCTTTTGTTTGCGCAGCAGGCTTGGGGCCATGCCACCGTATCACCTAAGCAGTCGACTCAGGATAGCTATCAGCGATTATCGTTTGGTATCTCTCACGGTTGTGAAGGTTCGCCAACCTTAGAGGTAGTGATCGAGCTCCCCGAATCCGTTATGGGAGCCAAACCCATGCCCAAACCAGGCTGGACTGTAGAGACCGAGGTGCGACCATTAAGCGTGCCTTACACCTTGCACGGTAAAGAAATCAAGCAGGATGTGCGAGTCATACGCTGGCGCGGCAAGCTTATAGATGCGCACTATGATGAGTTCATCATTATGTCCAAGCTGTGGAACAAGACTGGGCCGATTTTTATTCCCGTGGCTCAGGTATGCGAAAAAGGTCGTATGGATTGGAATCAGTTACCGGATGGTTCGGGTGCGCGCTTGGTGTTTCCAGCCCCAGTACTTGTAGTGATGCCGGGTGAGCACAAGCACTAAAAAAGGGAGCATGCATGAAACGTCGAGCGGAGTTGATCGGTTTTTTTATACTCTCCATGTGGGCAGGGATTACTTGCGCTGTGGAGGGTGAAGTGGAGTCGGCGAAGGTGAGTAAGGTCCTTACTCAGCTTTTCGATCGACCGAACTCTCGCTTGACGGTGGATGCGGTAGTTGTGGTTAGTGATTACAGTCTTGCTTCGTGGTCGCAGGCAAGTCGTGGTGGTCGAGCCCTGCTTAAGCGAGTCAGCGGTAACTGGCAGATCGTTCTTTGCGGAGGCAAGGAATTAATGCAGGTTGACGCATTAGCAAAGGCCGGTGTGCCGGCGACTCAGGCGCAGGCTATCAGCCAACGGTTGAGCTCATCTGAACAAAAACTGCCGGCCGTAAAGCGTCTTGCATACGACAATTTTACGATGGAGCCTGCAACGAGCCATTCCTTAGGGCACTGAGTTAATTTGCCCTATTGCGCCGTGTTCTGACAATTTCAGCATCAGTTTGGTATTCTGTCGCCTTTGCTATCAAGTTTGAAGCGTGCGGGTTTAATAGTGCCTATGTGTGAGCTGGCCGTTAATTCGTGATTGCTTGATTCATAACATGCTGTGATGTGGCATGAGTAGCAGCGACTTTTGGATGACTAATGATGCGCAAACCATTGTTAACACTTGTTGGATTAGTTTTTTTAGCCGGTGTGATTTTTACGGCTTATGTTTGGCTGTCATTAACCTGGTCTTATTCGACGGGTGAGCGAGCCGGATTGATGCAGAAAATTTCACGTAAAGGCTGGCTATGCAAAACCTGGGAAGGTGAGCTTTTATTAACCAGCATGCCCGGGGCTATTCCAGAAAAATTTGAATTTTCTGTGCGCGATGAAGAGTTGGCTAATCAGCTAATGGAGCATACCGGCCAAAAACTGATACTCACCTATGCTCAGCACAAGGGCGTACCGACGTCCTGCTTTGGTGACACAGAATATTTCGTTGAAAAAATGGCGTTCTTTAAAGATAACAAAGCTGATTAGAGGAGCTGCATTGGAACGATTTACTATTTCCCTCGATGATGAGTTAGCTCATGATTTTGATCATTTAATCGAAGAGATCGGCTACGAAAACCGTTCCGAGGCTGTTCGCGATTTGATTCGGCAAGCCTTAGAAAAATCTCGTAATGACGGTGACCAGTCCAAGCATTGTGTCGCTGTAGTCAGTTATGTATACAACCATCACGAAAAAACAATGGCGGATAGACTGATTACTACCCATCATGATCATCACAGTATCGTACTTTCAACGATGCACGCCCATCTGGATCATGATAATTGTATGGAAGCCGTTTTTTTAAAAGGTAAAACTCAAGAGGTGCGTCATTTTGCTGGTCATCTCACTGCCATGTCGGGTGTTCGCCATGGCTCGCTTAATTTGATTTCAGCCGATGTGGAAACCACCAAGCACAGTCATGGTCATTCAGGCCACCATACTCACACACACGTGAAACCCAAAAACTAATAGTTAATCAAATATAAACTTGCTACACGCCGTCAGATTGTATGAAATAAATTTTTATCGTATGATTGCTTAAGAAGAATTTAAAATTATTCATATGAAAACAAGTAAAAAGAATCGCAGCCTTGATTTAGACAAACCTATCCGCAAAACTTACCTATCGCAATTGATCGCCTCGTTCTTGATGTTGACTGCTGGTTCAGCGTCAGCAGACGACATACGGTC
>JAULVH010000376.1:3813-5826 GCA_032111105.1 Burkholderiaceae bacterium
GTCGTTGCCGCCAGTAGAAGTCGCATCGCGTTACAGTCTATTAGGTGCTGCCGATTCAGCCAATGAAGGTGCCGTTGGCCAAACTCAAATTAGTAATCGGGTGGTTGCAAGAACAGGTGAGGTGCTCGAAGTAGTGCCTGGCTTAATCGTTAGTCAGCATAGCGGCGAGGGTAAAGCCAATCAATATTTTCTGCGTGGTTTTAATTTGGATCACGGCCTGGATTTCAAAATTTCGCTTGATGGCATGCCAGTTAATCAGCGCAGCCATGCGCATGGACAAGGATGGGCGGATCTGAACCCATTAATTCCTGAGCTCATTTCAGCGATTAATTATCGCAAAGGTCCTTATTATTCATCGGAGGGTGATTTTGCCAATGCAGGTTCAGCCAATATTTATTACACCGACACGCTTGATAAAGGCATTGCCAGTGTAGGTTTGGGGCAGGGTGGCTTTTATCGAACCTTGCTAGCGGATGCACCTAAATTTCATAATGGTCGTGTGCTTTATGGTTTAGAGTTATCGCATTACGACGGTCCTTGGGATACACCGGACAACTACCGAAAATATAACGGAATATTGCGTTATTCCGAAGGTAACTCGGGTAATGGTTTTAATCTGACGGCAATGTCGTATTCAGGTAAGTGGAATTCTACTGATCAGATTCCATTTAACGATTACAAAAAAGGTTTGATTTCCCGTTGGGGGTCTATGGATCCAAATGGGAAAAATGGTGCGTCTGCAAACAGAAACAGTTTGTCTGGAGAGTGGCGGCGTTCGGATGCAAGTGGAACGCTACTTTTTCAGGCCTACGTAATTCAAAATTACCTCGATCTGTATTCCAATTTTGAATACTCACCTTCGAGCCAATTTAATCAACGCGATAGCCGAATCACCTCCGGTTTTAATCTTGCGCGCATGTGGAACATCGAAGGCTTGGGTAAAGAAGCATCGAATACATTGGGCCTTCAAGTCCAAAACGATGCTATCAATAACTCACTAAATAGCACCACAGCGCGAGTCCGTAATGCCACCTGTCAGAGCGTGATAGATCAATGCCGTGGCGATCGCATAACGCAAAGCAGTTTAGGTATTTATGCAGAAAACCATGTTCATTGGAATGATTGGTTTCGCACCGTCGCTGGTGTGCGTGGAGATTATTTTAGATTTGCTAATCGGGGCCTGAGCAGTTCCACAGGTGATAACAATACAGCTACGGTAAATGATTTTATTGCCAGCCCCAAGCTCAATGTCGTTTTTGGCCCATGGGCTAAGACGGAGTACTACTACAGTATTGGCAATGGCTATCACTCAAATGATGCGCGTGGCGTAACTATAGGTTCAGGAACACGCGCTAATGGTTTGGTAAGAACCTTTGGCCAAGAGGTCGGTGTACGTACTGAAATTATCGAAGGTTTACAAACTACCCTAGCTCTGTTTCAACTCGATAATGCGTCAGAAATTGTATATGTGGGCGATGCAGGCTTAACAGAAGATTCTGGTCGCCGTACCCGGCGCACAGGCTTTGAATTTAATAACTATTTCAAAGCGACGAAATGGTTAACGATAGATGCGGATTTTGCTTATGCAAAAGCACGCTTCAGAGACGCGGGCGGAAGCGGAAAATACATAGAAGGAGCAGTTGAGGGTGTGGCTTCTGTTGCGGCCTTGATTGATAATCAGGGGCCATACAGTGGCTCATTGCAGTTGCGTCATTTTGGTCCACGTCCGTTGACCGAAGATAATTCACTTCGCTCGGATGCAACCACTACGCTAAATGGTAAATTAGGTTATCGAGTCAATTTGGATACAAAGATAGAGTTAATAGGTTTTAATTTACTCAACACACAAAACTCTGCAATTGACTATGCCGTTGACTCCTACACAGGGGTAGGTGGCACCGCTAATACCAATGGCCCCTATCGAGTATTTCATCCTATAGAATCAAGAACGTTCCGGGTTGTGCTCATTACCCGTTATTGATTTTTTTCACGTAATTATCTCTTTTGCAAATA
>JAULVH010000376.1:5836-6736 GCA_032111105.1 Burkholderiaceae bacterium
GTTTACACTGCGTGACTGTGTTTCGTTACAAACGCGGTTTTTTCCTACTTGGGGCGCCGTCTGGTTCACCTGATGCCGGGCGTTTACGATCAACAGTAGTGGCATCAACCCGTATTGATTGATTATTTACACGCTCTACCCACAGCGATAAGTTATCTAAATACTGATCCGGAATGATGCGCTGCGCTAATTCGTCGTCCAGACATTGTTCTATCTTTGGGGCCAACACTTTAGCTAACAATCTATCCAACTCGGCCGGTGTTTTCCACTGGGCTGATTTTCTCGCTAAATTAATAGTCTCAGACCATGCATTGCTAATAGCTTGACACGTTTCGATAGGAAGACCGAATTCGATTTGTAGTGAAACTGCCAGATCATGAACATTAACGTGCCTAAGGTTGCTGCGATGTTCAAACTTGCGTAACCAGGCAACGGGGTTATTGCAAAAACTGTTTAGCGGGCGACTTACCTGGGATAGTTCATTGATGATTATTGTTTGAAATAGGCTATCTGTGCTTAGATCATCTGGGTCCGGAAGAGTAAATTTTTGTTGAAATAAATTTCTGGCGAGGTTGAAGATAAATCGATTTGCATCACTGATAGCATCAGGAGCTACATGCCAATCGATAGTCCACTGTGCAGCTTGACCCCAGATGTGTGCAATTGATTTACACACTTTTTCTGACGCACCAAGTTCTATAGTTAATTTATTCAGTATGTAGCTTTTCAGGCTACGATGACCAGGACAGAAATTATTACATTCAAGAAAAAATTCCAAGGTCAGCGTATGTTTCAGCTGATTAAACTGAGCTTTAATAAATTGATCGGTTTTTTCTATTAATTGTTTTTTTTGTTCTTGTTTTTTTATAGACGTGGTTTTTATCCACTGAATCTCTGGCC
>JAULVH010000377.1:0-9535 GCA_032111105.1 Burkholderiaceae bacterium
TTGATATGGAAGCCGTCGGTAACTGGGCAGAACGACGTAATCTGGCATACAGCGGATACGGTGATCTCGCCAGCCAATCTGCTGTGTATGCATTGATTAGCGAATGCGTAGAAAAAGTGAATGCTGATCTGGCGCATGACGACTTGCTGTCGGGCTCACAAGTCCATCGCTTTCTTATACTGCACAAAGAACTCGATCCGGATGATGATGAACTCACCCGCACACGTAAAGTACGCCGACGCTTCATTAGTGAAAAATATGCTGTTTTAATTGAGGCCCTGTATGACGGTCGTGAACGTCAATTCATAGAAACACAAGCTAAATTTGAAGATGGGCGCCAAGGCATCATCAGCGCTGATCTGGAAATTCGTAACGCTAAAACGTTTAGCTCTACCCGCAAGGCTGCCTGATGAATACCACATCTACTACTCGTCGCTCTGGAGAAGTCATCCTTGATTTGCGAGATATTTCGTTGTCGTTTGGCGGGGTTAAAGCATTAACGGATATTTCATTCGATATACGCGAACATGAAATCCGCGCCATCATCGGCCCCAATGGCGCTGGCAAAAGCTCCATGCTAAATGTGATTAATGGCGTCTACCGTCCGCAACAAGGTGAAATCATTTATCGCGGTCAGCATCTGCGCGACATGAATACGCATGCTGCGGCAGAAAGTGGTATTGCCCGCACTTTTCAAAATATCGCCCTTTTTAAAGGCATGACGGTACTCGATAACATCATGACCGGCCGTAATTTGAAAATGCAATCTAACTTTCTGCTGCAAGCTCTGTATATAGGCCCTGCACGACGCGAAGAAAATGCTCATCGCATTAAAGTAGAAGAAGTGATTGATTTTCTTGAAATTCAGCATATCCGCAAAACACCTGTAGGACGTCTGCCGTATGGTTTGCAAAAGCGCGTAGAACTGGGTCGTGCACTGGCCGCTGAGCCACAAATTCTTTTGCTGGATGAGCCCATGGCGGGCATGAACGTAGAAGAAAAACAGGATATGTGTCGTTTCATACTCGATGTAAATGAACAATTCGGCACCACCATCGTGCTGATCGAACATGACATGGGCGTGGTCATGGATATATCGGATCGAGTGGTTGTACTGGATTACGGAAAAAAAATCGGCGATGGCACACCGGATGAAATACGCAGCAATCAAGATGTCATTAATGCGTATTTAGGCGTAGCACACTAAACATTAAAAATATCTCCATCATGGGATTGAAAGTATCAACATGAGTCTGAACTTTTTCTTTGAAGTGCTGATAGGTGGCTTGCTGTCAGGCGTCATGTACGCGCTGGTAGCACTGGGGTTTGTACTGATTTACAAAGCCTCTGGCGTATTTAATTTTGCGCAAGGCGCCATGGTATTTTTTGCTGCACTTACCTGTGTGTCGCTAACAGAATTTGGCTGGCCTTTATGGGTAGCCATAGCAGCTACCATCGTCATCATGAGCTTGCTTGGTATAGCGGTAGAGCGCGTTGTACTCAGACCCTTAGTCAATCAGCCGGAAATTTCACTGTTTATGGCAACGATAGGTCTGTCATTTTTTATTGAAGGCATGGCGCAATTGATGTGGGGGTCGGATGTCAAACGACTGGACCTGGGCATAGAAGACGTGCCTATGGAAAGCCTGATGCAGAGCTTTAACATCATCATTTCAAAATTTGATGTGATCGCTGCAGGCATATGCGCTTTACTGGTGACAGCATTAGCGTTATTTTTCTCACGCACGAAAGTGGGTCGCGCACTGCGCGCAGTCGCTGACGATCATCAGGCGGCTCTGGCAGTAGGCATACCACTACAACAAATCTGGGCCATAGTCTGGAGCGTAGCGGGCTTCGTGGCACTGGTTGCCGGCTTGCTATGGGGCTCACGCAATGGCGTGCAGTTTGCACTGACCTTTGTAGCACTCAAGGCCTTACCTGTACTGATACTGGGTGGTTTTACCTCGGTGCCGGGAGCCATCATAGGCGGCTTAATCATAGGTACCTCAGAAAAACTGGCTGAAGTCTATGTGGGCCCATTTGTTGGCGGCGGCATTGAGGGATGGTTCCCTTATGTGCTGGCACTGATGTTTTTGTTAGTGCGCCCCGAAGGCTTGTTCGGCGAAAAAATCATACGAAGGATTTAATCTCATGCTTTACCGCGAAGCCGGACAATTTAAATCAAGCTACGAAACTGATAGCCAGATTTTCCCTATACGACAAGACCGTATAGGCATGCTGCTGCTAGTGGCGATCGCTTTTATAGGCGTGCCGCTATTTGCTTCACCTTATTATTTCTCTGCGATTCTGATTCCATTTTTAATTTTTTCGCTGGCGGCAATTGGCTTAAATATTTTGACTGGCTATGCAGGTCAAGTCTCACTGGGGTCAGCGGCTTTTATGGCTGTGGGCGCGTTTGGTGCCTATAACTTTATGCTGCGCATTCCCGGCATACCACTGCTAGGCGCATTTGTTTTAGGTGGGTTATGTGCCGCTGCCGTGGGCTTGTTGTTTGGATTGCCTTCGTTACGTGTACGTGGCTTTTATCTGGCCGCCTCCACGCTGGCCACGCAGTTTTTTGTGGTGTGGGCGTTAACTAAAGTTCAGTGGTTTACCAATTACAGTTCATCGGGCGTTATCACTGCGCAGAAAATGAACATACTGGGATTTGATTTCGACTCCCCCGTATCCAAATATTTGCTTGTGCTTTGCATAGTCAGCACGCTGGGGCTATTAGCCAAAAATATGGTTCGATCCAATATAGGCCGTTGCTGGATGGCGGTTCGCGATATGGATGTGGCCGCCGAAGTGATCGGTATACCGCTGATGAAAACCAAGTTACTGGCCTTTGCTGTGAGTTCGTTTTACTGCGGTGTTGCCGGAGCTTTGTATGCCTTTGCTTATTTGGGCACGGTTGAACCAGAAGCCTACAGCTTGGATCTTTCATTCCGCATTTTATTCATGGTGATCATAGGCGGACTGGGCTCCATCATGGGTTCGTTCTTAGGCGCGGCATTCATCGTGCTGCTACCCGTTGTACTCAATACCTTAGCGCATGCAACCAACATCTCTACGGCAGTCGCATCTAACCTGGAGCTGATGATGTTTGGTGCACTCATCATTTTCTTTTTGATTGTCGAACCGCATGGCTTAGCCAGACTATGGCAAATCGCCAAAGAAAAACTACGGCTCTGGCCGTTTCCGCACTGATCCCGTTTTCAAGTAAGGAGGAAGTTATGACATTGTTTAAATCCATAGTGCTCGGCACTGTACTGGCCGCATCAGCTAGCTTTACATGGGCTGCAGATCAGTTTATTCCGCTGCTGTCTTATCGCGTTGGTCCGTACGGCTCGAATGGCACGTCTTTTTTTGGTGGCATGATTGACTACATGAATCTGGTCAACATGAATGGCGGCATCAACGGCGTCAAGCTCTCCTGGGAAGAATGCGAAACAGAATACAACCCATCGCGTGGTGTTGAATGCTACGAACGCCTGAAAAGTAAAAACGGTGGCGCTACTATCGTTGAGCCACTTTCAACCAGTATTGCTTATGGCATTTTAGATCGCGTTGCAACCGACAAAATACCCATGACCACTCTGGGTTATGGACGCTCAGATGCCGCCAATGGAAAAGTATTCCCTTATGTTTTCCCGCTGGTGACTACGTATTGGAATCAGGCCGCTGCCATGGTGGTTTATTTGGGTGAAAAATCCGGCGGCATGGATAAGCTCAAAGGCAAAAAAATTGTTCACCTTTATCACGACTCTGCCTACGGCAAAGAACCCCTCCCTGTGCTGGAAGCTGAAGCGGCGAAGTACGGATTTGAGCTGATTAAAATTCCAGTTGCTCCTCCAGGCAATGAACAACAATCGCAGTGGCTGCAAATTCGTCAGGCCAATCCTGATTACGTAATCATGTGGACGTTTGGTGTCATGAGCGCTGTGGGTCTCAAGACTGCGCAGCGTAATGGTTTCCCACGCGAGAAAATTTTGGGCGTGTGGTGGGCAGGCTCTGAGGAAGATACCGAACCGGCAGGCGAAGCCGCTAAAGGTTATTCCGCTATGAGTTACAACACACCAGGTAACTTTCCTCTCATCGACGAAATCCGTAACAAGGTTTATGCGGCTGGCAAAGGCAACCTGAAAGAACTCGATCGCGTAGGTAATGTGATGTACATACGAGGCATTACTGCAGCGGTCATGTCGGTCGAGGCTTTGCGCACGGCACAAGGTAAATATGGCAAAGGCAAAGTAATGAACGGCGAGCAGGTACGCTGGGGATTAGAAAACCTCAACATCGATGCAGCACGTCAAAAGGCCTTAGGTGTTTCTGACATGTTCCCAACCATCAAAACATCCTGTGATGACCATGAAGGTTCAGGCGCTGTAAAAGTAGTGCAGTGGGATGGCAAGCAGTGGGTGGCACTATCCAAAAACTGGATCACCGGCGATAAGGCTCTGGTGCGTAAGCTGCTTGAAGAATCTTCTGCAATCTATGCAAAAGAAAAAGGTATCACACCTGCCTGCCTGAAATAAGGCTCGCGATTAAACGTGTGATGACGGCGTAAAGGCATGATGATCATGGGCTATTACCCTCCATGATCATCATGCCCAAAACACTTGCTCGTTAATGCAGCACCAAAAATTATGCTCCTATGACTGCCTCTGCCATCTTAAGCGTCAATAATATTGAAGTCATTTACGACCACGTTATCCTGGTACTTAAAGGCGTATCGTTGTCTGTACCCCGAGGAAAAATTGTTGCCCTCATGGGTGCTAACGGCGCGGGTAAATCGACCACGCTAAAATCAATTTCCACGCTATTACGCGGGGAACGTGGTGATGTCACTAAAGGCAGCATAGCGTTTAATGACGAACGTATAGATCAACTGACTCCCAATGAATTAGTTAAGCGTGGCCTGTCGCAGGTGATGGAAGGTCGGCATTGCTTTGGTCACTTAACCATAGAAGAAAATTTACTCACCGGTGCGTACACGCGCAAAATTAGTCGCACTGAACTCAAAAACGAATTAGAGCGGGTCTATCATTATTTTCCACGCTTAAAACAACGTCGCAGCTCCATGGCCGGATACACATCCGGTGGCGAGCAGCAAATGTGCGCTATAGGTCGGGCATTAATGGCTAAGCCTTCCATGATTTTGCTGGATGAGCCTTCGATGGGATTAGCGCCTCAAATCGTTGAAGAGATATTCGGGATAGTTCAAGATTTAAATAAAAATGAACAAGTGTCATTTTTACTCGCCGAACAAAACACAACGATTGCACTTAAGTACGCCGACTTTGGCTACATATTAGAAAACGGCCGCGTGGTGATGGAAGGTGCAGCATCGGAACTCGCCGCTAACGAAGATGTAAAAGAATTTTATCTGGGTATGTCTAGCGCAGGTCGTACCAGTTTTCGTGACATGAAATTTTATCGCCGCCGCAAACGCTGGCTTGCATAGCACGCTGCTACGCTGGCGCATGATGGGCTAGTCATCATGCGCTCGTCATAATGCGTCGCTAGCTTCATTATCATTACGCGTTTTCTTCTCTCTTTTTTTACACAGGTATGGATATGGCTGATTTTTACGATGCGCTTGAGTCACGTGACCCTGCAGCGCGAGAGCGTGATTTATTCTCCGCCCTTCCAGGCTTAATCTCCAGAGCGCAGCAGGCCTCTGGATGGTCAGCCATACTTAAGGGTGTTGATGCTGCAGCGATTACCTCGCGCAGTGCGCTGGCTCAGTTGCCTGTCACGCGCAAATCTGAACTCAAAGATCTGCAAAAATCGGCGCTACCCTTTGGCGGCTTAACAACAACAGCCACCGGTAAGCTCTCGCGCATTTTTATGTCGCCCGGCCCCTTGTTCGATCCCGAAGGAAAAGGCGATGACTGGTGGCGTTATGCGCGCCCCTTGCATGCATTGGGTGTGCGCAGTGGTCACCTCATACAAAATTGCTTTGCCTATCATTTCACGCCAGCAGGCTTAATGGTCGAAGGTGGCGCCGCCAAACTTGGTTGCCCTGTCATACCGGCGGGTATAGGGCAAACCGAAATGCAGGTGCAGGCCATGAGTCTGCTCAAGCCTACCGTGTATGTAGGCACGCCTTCATTTTTAAAAATTATTATCGAAAAAGCGTTAGAGCTGGGTGAGGACATCAGCAGCGTGAAATACGCATTGGTTGGCGCTGAAGCGCTGCCACCGTCGTTACGCAGTTGGCTGATAGAGCATGGCGTGCCGCATGTACTGCAGACTTATGGTTCGGCTGATATCGGCAATATTGCTTATGAAACGCTCAGCAATGGCCATGTCAATCCGGGCATGGTGCTCGATGAAACGCTGATACTGGAAATCGTACGTCCTGGTACAGGTGAGCCCGTGCCTGAAGGTGAAGTCGGCGAAGTGGTGATTACTTCATTTAATCCTGACTATCCTCTGATACGTTTTGCAACCGGTGATTTGTCCGCTATTTTGTCGGGCGCCTCTCCTTGCGGGCGCACCAACCTGCGCTTAAAAGGCTGGATGGGACGAGCCGACCAAACGACCAAGATACGAGCGATGTTTGTTCATCCCTCGCAAGTGGCCGACATTCTTAAGCGGCATCCTCAAATCCTAAAAGGTCGTTTAGTCGTATCCGGTGAGATGGGTAATGATCAGATGACGCTGCAGTGCGAAGTTGCTGATCTCAACTCAGCAAGTAACGATGCAGAGGCCATCATCGCATCAATACGGGATGTAACAAAATTACGAGGTGAAGTAAAACTAGTGGCTGCCGGAAGCTTGCCTAACGACGGCAAGGTAATAGAAGACGCCCGCAGCTATCAGTAACGCAGGATCGCTGCTGCTGGTGCGGGCGAAAAATACTCTACGCTAGGATGGACTACGCCGAATGATCTTCCATCACCGGCATTCGGTGTTTCGCCTGAAATAGCGCCTGACTTAAATCACCCTCACTGCCTTTGTCGCGATAGCGCAGATTTGCTTTTTCTAGCAAGGCATCTAAAAAATATTTCTTACCAGCGCTGTTGAGCTCATCAACCTGTTGAGTATTTTCAAACAAAAACATCAAATCATCACCCCATAATTCATTCTGGTCGTCCAGCCAATCAGCACCGGATGCATAGGGATGAGTTTCGTCAGGTACCGATATGTACAACGCCGCCAGACAGCGCAGCAAGTAGGATTTATCACTTGCACTACCTGTAATCATCATGCTGGCATGCTTGTAATACGCCGCATGTTTATCTACGCTTATTTCCTCAAGAGGAATTTTTCCTTCAAGTAAAACTTGGTCGACTGCTTTCTGATCCACACGCACCTGAGCTCGGGGAGCGCTGTGTTGCTTCAATGGATCTATTAATGACGTTTGATTAGCTCCTGCACCTAGTTCAGCGTGTGATTTACTTTCATGGGCTTTTAGTCGAGGTTGCTGTGCGGCTTGTTTTTTAGCGCGGGCGGTTGGTACTGTCCCCGTCTGATCCTGCAGATTAGGGGTTATCACCGGAGTCGATGGGATGACATTAGGGCTCATTACATACCTCGCGAAGAAAGACGAAAAAAATATCAGCCAAGAAATTAATGGGATGGTGTTTGTCGGTGACAAAAACAATATGTTAGTTCGGTCTTGCGCTCATTATTTTGAAAAAATAGGCAAGGCGGTATTCGCACAGTATGTCCAAGCTGGTTGATACACCTCAGTTTCATTGAAATCCCTGCATAAAACTAAGTCGTCGCAGCCGGTACTCACCGAAGCCTGTTCCTGCTGGCAAACTTACTTTGACTTAGGGATTACATATGCACGCGCTACGGTCTACGCTATCTGGCAGCAAATATCATGCAATACCAACCCAAAAAGCTTTGAATAAATCTGGCCTATCCAACACGCCGATTATGAAATCACTCGTACGCTCGCGTCATACCGGCATGGGCAGCTGGCATCAGCGCGCCACTTATTACTATGATGCTAGCTGGCATACAGGTAAAACTTTTCGGCAATTAATAAAATCTCTAGATGAACCACAAGATACAACCGACACGAAATTAGGCTCTTGCTCTAACTCTGAACTTTTGATTGAGCAAACCGAATTTTTTTTGAATTCATTGCGCCCATTTGTTACTGGAGTAGCCGACAGTAAAGCGAAGTACGTCGATTTGCTGCAAATGCATCTATCAGCACTAGCACATCCTGATCGTGCAAAACTATCCGGCCATTTGCGGCAACTAGGTTATGACTGTGACATTATAGAATCGACGATTGATGATTCTATGTATGAAGAATATGGCTTTTGTAATGGCCCGCCGCACACTCAAAAGACCCTCTTGTTAAGCACACAAGAATTTTTCCACCTTTTAGAAAATCCATATCAACTCACCGAAAGTGAGAAATCTGCTTTTAACAATGCACCCGGTGTAAGCGCTAAACAGGCTCAAACTATTCGCAATCAATTATCTTCATCGACTAGTGATTGGTTAGATTCTGATAAGTCGCTCGATAGTTTTCTTAGCATCGCTCGTCAGCTTGAAAGGGTAGTTACTGGCGACATCAGCATAGCGAGTATAGATACCTTTAACGATGTACCTGGACCCAGCAAAGTTTTGCAGCAAGATAATCAACTGCTGATTGATTTGATTTGCGCACACGAACTAAAAGTACATCCTAGAGAGTCGTTATTTGCTGTGCTATTACGCGATATGCTGGAAATTTTTTTAGCAAAAAAAATAATTGGGTCAACAGCCAACATCGCTGAATTATCTGTCATTCAACGACGGCAAATTTGGAGTGTCATAGAAAAGAATGGCGCTCTTGCACCAGACGCATCACAACTCACTGCATTCCATAGTCACGTAAAAAATTTACTCCGTTCCCGTCAATACTTTGGCAAAGTAAATATCATTCCTCCTTCAGGCGTCGCACTAGGACACGCATGGATTACACCAACACTATCTGTCATACCCGATCAGCATAAATTAGGCGTGCCGGTGGGTACCTGCTACCTGCATTCGGGTGCGCGCTTAAAAGCAAGCATTTCCATTATTAATGAATGGCCTATCCATTGGTTAAGTGGGAGTGAAAGTGAAGCGCTGTATCCAGCGCGACGCGCATGGTTACAACCTGTGCCGGTGCCAGTGCACCAGCTTGAACTCGCCGCTCAACAACTTCGTGATGAATGGCAGCGCGAAGATTATTCGTATCGATTTGTCGCAGTAGCACCCGATAGCCCGGCTATGGGATGCAGAACCAGTGTGTGGCGTGCAGTAAAAAAAGGCATGGACGCCGATACCAAGCTACTTTTTGATTATTTCAATCGCGGTCTGGCACTACCTGATTCAACAATTGAGCTTTGGGAAAGACTGCACGGCTTCATGCACTGGCTGGAATTATTAGCTAGTGACTGCCGGCCACAGGATCTGTAATACGTGACGCCAGAGCCATGACTTATAATCTGTGCAAAATCCAACTATAAACCCCCTCCGGAGACACGCATGACCCTCCCAGCCGCATTGTCTAATTTAAGCCTTCCCGTTATTG
>JAULVH010000378.1:0-3433 GCA_032111105.1 Burkholderiaceae bacterium
GAATTAAGTTGCTGCTGATTTTTTTCTAATCGTTGAGAAATATCGTTCAAGCGCTTAGAAATTTCACTTTCTAGCTGCCCGTTTGGATCGTTATGCAAGGCTTCTTGCAAAACAGAGATAAATATTTTTTCGTCTTCAATCATCGCGATATCCTAAATCGTTCACTACCTTCAAAAATTATTTCGGTGTCTTTAACTATCATGAGTGTGTTGCCATTCACATCGCCACCACGAGTTATGCGATCACCATTCTCCGTAATCACAAAGGGCGTTGTACCACCCACAATGGCTTGCACATTGACAGGCGGTTTTCTCGTCGCAAGTTTGAAAACAGCTTTTACTGGTAAAAGCTTTCCATAGTGTTCAGTAAAATTAATAATTAAGTTTTCCCAGCGTCGCATATCGTCATCAGTAAGTGCACCACGAAGAATAAATTCAGGTTGCCTATCGATGATTTGTATTTTTTTCAAAAGCCCTGATGCCGCCAGCTGATCTTGTAATAGCTGAGGCAGATCTTCAGCCATCACGATAGAGGCATTCACGCGCTTGAGCCCTGGAAAAGTCGTTTGTAATAAATCCATTACCGCATCGCGTGCTCGTTGGGTTAAAACAGCGCCTTCAATAGTGAGTACGCCGCCGCTGACACTTTCAACTTTTAGCTTCGCACTGGATGGATCAATTCTTTCGACCAGTAGAGTGGCGGCAGCTGCAGATATATCGGCATCGACCAGCAATTCAATCTGCGGTGGTGGAGTTAAGGTTTCTAGAAAGGTAGTCAGTGCAGTTTTGCTCGTTTGATCGGGTACAAAACCTTTAATCAATAAGCGGCGATCGCGAGTCACGATCACTTCAACTGATGAGCCGGCAGCAGTGGTACTAAGAATTTGTCGGACTTTGTGAAGATTAGGTGGGTCCGGTAAAGCTGCCTTGGGGGCCGCGTCCAATGTTTTTGCTGGTTGGTTAGGATGATTGACCAGCCATGCCGCAAGCGTAATACCGGCGATACCCATTACGGTAAGAGCAGTGATCGATGTGATCAGCGCAGCTTTAGCTCGGCGGCGAGGCTTTTCATCAGCGGAATAATTTTTTTGTACGGAGCTACTATTTTCCGTGCCGGTGGATGCTGCAGCAGGCGCTGTCGGTTGGGGCATGATAGACACAACGTCGGTTGGGTCTGGCCATTCCGCATCCACATCATCAACCGATATCCAAATGCCACCCATCTCCACCGGCATACCCAATCCCAGTGGGAAGCTTTCTGTAATTTCGTTGCCTTGTGCGTCGCAGACTTTGCCGTCGCGAGGGGTAATAGTTAATTGCTCCCCATCAAAACTCAACTGGGCATGTCGTCCCAACATTTTTGGGCCGCTGAGTATGACTTCGCATTCATCCCCTTCACCAAGCTCATAGTTCCCTGGGGTAACGTGAAGTCGGCTTCCCGCCTGGGGGCCGAAGAGTACGCGCAGTTCTATGCGAGCTTGTAAGGTTTCAAGACTAGGTTCGAGTTTCATTGTGGTTTTTTTGATAATTATTTGATAATATTGGTCACGTCATCTCTGAATCAACTTAAGAAAAATATCTATGTCTATACAAACTGAAATTCGTGGCCCGATTTTGATCATTCGTCCAGAAGGCAGCTTGAATAAGGCTATTTCTAGCGAGTTGGAAGAATTGCTGACCAATGAACTCGACGAAGGTTTTCGCCAGATCGTGTTTGATTTTTCTCTGATTAATCAAATATCCAGTGATGGGCTGCGTGTCATTCTTAATTTGGTTAATGAAGTACGATCTCTTGATGGGGAAGTGGTCGTTACGGGAATGCTGGAGCAGGTTGAAACGGCATTGGAAGTGGCGGGATTCTTTAGGTTGATTGAATCCTTCCCCGACATAGACACAGCCATTGAATCGCTGCTTGAAATTGACCAAGACAGTGAATAAGCCTCCCGCGAATTCAACGAGTAAAGTCATTCTATTCACCCTAGTTCCACGCGCGACAGTGGCTGTATATTGATATCCTGAGTTAATTCTTGATAAGAGAGAACGGGAAGCTCATATAAATCTTGTTCAATCATTTTTCGTATATAGCGACGTATATCCATAGAAGTCAGTAGCACGGGCTTATGCATTGATCGCGACAGATCGCCCACGGTCGATTTAATGTTTTCTAGTAGCTGCCGCGACATTGCAGGATCCAAGGCAAGATAAGAACCACCAGAGGTTTGACGTACCGCTCCGCGAACGGCATCTTCGACCGCTGGCGCCAATAAATAAGCGGGGAGAATGTTTTGCCCGGAAGAGTGCCGGTGACTAATGTGGCGTTTTAAGGCGACGCGTACATATTCAGTCAGCATGACGGAATCTTTTTCTTTTTGTCCCCATTCAATCAGCGCTTCCATCACCGCGCGCAAGTTACGAATCGAAACCTCTTCACCCACCAAGCGTTGAAGAATCTCTGCAATTTTATGAATCGGCATGACACGCTGAACTTCTTTGGCAAGTTCGGGAAAGTGAACCTCCATGTCAGTTAAAAGAGCACGGGTTTCTTGTATGCCGATAAATTCAGGCGCATATTTTTTTAAGACCATCGCAATGTGATACGACAGTAACTGCGTGGGCTCTAAAAATGCAATGCTCGCATTAGTTAATGCATTTTTAAGTTCTGCAGAGGCCCAAATGGTAGGTATAGACGGGAGAAATTTTTTATCATTCTCAAAGGGTATTGCCAGCGCCTGTAGATTTTCAGGGGATTCACGAACCAACAGATGTTGAGGGCGTAGGCGCCCCTGTGAGACGGGTATTTCTGAAACCATAATGATGTAGGTTTCATCAGGAATTGTTTCGTTGAAGCGTAGATTAATTCCAGGAAAAATAATTCCTAAATCTTCATATAATGCGCGCCGAACTTTAACGAGTTCTTCATTCAATAGCGTCGCAGAGAATGCTTTTTCGAGTTTACTTTGTACATCTACCAGCAATGGAACTGTAGGAGCAAATGCATCGGTATCTGCTGCTTTAGCAGATTTTGATTCTGGATCAGAGGCCGCAATTGCAGGTATGGTGGTGACCTTGCCAGTTTTTGGATCCACAACACGTTGTTCGCCACGTAAAAATATAAATCCAACGACACCAACTACGACCGATAAAATCAGGAAGGTGACAGTAGGCATGCCTGGAATAATAGCAAAACCAAGCATTACTACAGAGCCGATCAAGAAAGCCTTAGGTTGTGCCAAAAGCTGAGCGCCAATATCACTACCGATATTCGATGGGCCGTCACTGCCCGTAACACGCGTTACGATCATGCCCGCACAGATAGAGACAAACAACGCAGGTATTTGCGATATCAGGCCATCACCAATCGTCAGAATAGAGTAAATTTTGACTGACTCAGCAGCCGTCATACCACGCTGAAGTACGCCGATTAATACCCCGCC
>JAULVH010000378.1:3443-4256 GCA_032111105.1 Burkholderiaceae bacterium
CCTAAAAGATTTACCGCGACGATAATCAAGCCAGCAATCGCATCGCCTTTAACAAACTTCATTGCGCCATCCATCGCGCCGTAAAGTTGGCTTTCTTTTTGCACCATATTGCGTCGGCGGCGTGCTTCATCCATATCGATAGTTCCAGCACGCAAATCACCATCAATCGACATTTGTTTACCCGGCATCGCATCGAGAGAGAATCGAGCTGCAACTTCAGCTACCCGTTCTGAACCCTTAGTAATCACGACAAACTGAACAATAGTCAATATCAAAAACACTACCAAACCAACCACTAAATTTCCACCGACGACAAAGTTTCCGAAGGTATAAATAATGTGGCCTGCATCGCCGTTCAATAGAATTAAGCGTGTAGTCGCAATACCAATGGCCAGCCTAAACAGCGTAGTCACCAACAACACAGAAGGAAACGAAGAAAAAGCGAGGGGGTTGGGGAGATACATTGCAACCATCAGCAACGTCGCTGAAAGACACATATTGGTAGCAATCAGTGCATCAATTAGCCAGATTGGAAGCGGCAAAATCATCATGAAGATAATGCACACGATGAGTGCAGCAAGTACTAAATCGTTACGCTTAACGATTTTTTGAATAAACGATTGAACGTGAAAAGCTAGCATTTCCATTACAGACTTTCTTTAGTTGTTCTTGTATTTCGCAGTCGTATATACATACGCATTGCCTTAGCCGCCTCAGCCGTACGTCCGAGTCGCGATAAAGTCTGCCCACGTAAAAGCCAAGTCACCGGATCATAATTCGATTGGGGATTTAACTTTTCTAATTCTTTTAGTG
>JAULVH010000379.1:0-4212 GCA_032111105.1 Burkholderiaceae bacterium
AAGAATCCGCTAGCTCATTGGTTGCCAGCTGCAAGAAGCGACTATTTTTTTCGTCAGCGGCCATCGGTGGCAAACCCTCTTTTTCACGCGCTAATTGCCACAATTCCCACAAGCTACCGTTGAGTATCTTCATGAAAATATCAGCCGCCTTCTCTTGCTGATCTTCGGGCAGTTTGCCTATAAAACGCGCAATCGCAACATAACCCGAGGCTTCGCGATCGCCGATAAACACATTCAGGCTACGAGCAGACGATGCTTTGAGCTGATCGCGCAAACTCGTATTGGATTTTGCATCCAGCGGTACTTTTTCGCCGTAACGTCCCGCTGCTTTTTCACGCAGACTTGCATCGCTGAGTGCTGCACGAATACGCATCCATTCAGCCATGGAGTTTTTTTCATCTGCAGGTATACGTAAATAGCGAAAGCTTTCGGCAGGTGAATCGCGTAACCCCGCAAGAAAAATTTCTGCGCCATCTATCGTCACTGGCAACATGTAATTATTAAATTCGCGTGCCTGCCCTGTCTTGTCGCGTAACTTGTATTGAACGCTAGGGCCTACATTCTTAAGATCTTTAGTTTTTTTGTTTTTTGCAGCAGATCCCAATTGCTCATCTAGCTTGGTAGTGAATTTTTCACTAAAGCCTTTGCTCTGATTTACAGCGCGCACATCTTGACCATTCGCTGCCGAAGTATTTTCAACATTAAAAGCCCGAAAGCCAGACCACTCAATAATGTATTCACTACCCGTGCTTCCTAGTAGCGGAGTGGTTCGGCCAACGTCGCCCTCGACCTGAAACGATTGATTGTTTGGCCCCTTCATGGGAAAGCCCACTAATTTAAGGTGACTGCCGCCATCTTCGAAGCTAGATTGATAGACAGCCATGCCTTTGTAAATCAAGGGCTCATTTACTTTGATCGTGGCAGGAAATGTTTTACCTGTTTCTGGATCCGTCACCAGCACTTCGCTGGCAAAGAGTTTGGGCATGCCCGTCGAATAATAATCAATGACGAATTTTTGCAATTGCAAAGTAAACGGCAGCTCTTGAATCATGACGCCTTCGCCAACAGGAACAATGGCGGTATTACTGCTCGAACCCTCGGGTACAAATGTATTCCCGCGGAAAGAAGGGTTATTCAAACCCAGCCTGTGCTTAGCAGGAATCTGCGCAATGACACCATTGCCTATGAACGGCTCTTTGTCATAGAACCATTCCTGAAAACGTATGGGCAGATTGGAGTCGAGCAAGCCACCAACGCAAATAATGACGATCGCTGAGTGAGCAAAAATATAACCCAGTTTATTTGCTGCGCCCTGCTTGGCAGTGATTAGCGTTGCATCATCTTTTTGTACTATTTTCCATAGGTAGCCTTTGGCTGCAACTTTACGTGTCACCTCTTGTGCCAGTGCCTCGCGAGTAGTGGCTACGCTCCATTCTGCATGATGATGAAAATTGCGGAGTGACTGCTCGCGCACACTCTCACGCCAACTCTTCATATCGCTAATCATCTTGGGAGCATTGCGTGTAATGCAGAGTGACGTCGAGGTCACCAAAAACGCCATAATCAATAAAAACCACCAGGCTGCATACACTGAGTACACCGAAAACCGCGACAAAATGTCCGCCCAAAATGGTCCAAATTGATTAGCGTAATTGGACATGGGTTCATTTTGATTCACCACGGTGCCTATGACTGACGCAATAGAAATGACCGTTAACAGACTGATGGCAAACCGCATCGATGAAAGTAATTCAACGATATCTGAGACCCACCGGCGTCGGGTGTGTATACGTATGCCTTCAGTAGTTGTGCTCATCTTATTTATTTTCAGTTGACTAGCTGAACACCCATAGAAAAAGGGGCGGCATCTGCCACCCCCTTATATCGAATTTATCGCGCTTTACATTACTTGTATCTGCGCTAACGTACGATTATTTGAGGCCGGCGATGTAGTCTGCCACGGCTTGCATTTCTTCGTCTGACATACGCTTACCTACTGCTGTCATTTGCGTGCTGTTAGTACGCGCGCCTGTGCGGAAGTTCGTCAGTTGTGCAATCGTGTAATCCTGGTGCTGACCTGCGATACGAGCGTATTGCGCTGGAATACCTGCACCATTAGGACCATGACAACCTGCGCATGCAGGAACATTTTTCTCAGCGATACCGCCACGATAAATTTTCTTGCCCAGATCAACAATGTTTTTGTTACGTGCAGATCCTGGAGCTGGTTTTTGCTGCTCAAGATACGCTGCAAGATTACGAACATCGTCTTCACTCAGCGCTTTGGCTATGCCTGTCATGACAGCATTGTTGCGAGTTGGGCCTTTGAATTCATACAGTTGCTTTTGCAAGTAGGCCTCGTGCTGACCTGCTAATTTAGGATTTTGCGTGATGGTCGAGTTACCGGCCGCTCCGTGGCACGCCACGCAAGCCAGAACACCGCGGGATGGGTCTCCATTGGTGTAGAGCGTGCTGCCCTTGGCAGGATCAGCAGCGGGAGAAGCTTTTTCTTCGTTGGCCCATGCAGTAGAAACGCAGGTCATTAAAACAAAGAAGGCTAACTTAGCGAACGTAGGCAGAGCACGATTCATTCAAACACCCAAAAATGGAAATGGATTTACATATCGGTTCAGGATCAAGCCTACAGCGACTCGCATGAACAAGCACTTTTCAAAGCAAATAACAGACCGACATTGTACTACAATGACACTCTTTTCTTTGCCCCCTGCCCCCATCAGGGCACCGTCATGTCCGTCCTCTGGCAAGCTCGTTTTTTTACTACGGTCAATCGCCTCGGGGATTTGCCTACATTAGATGTCCCGGAGATTGCATTCGCCGGTCGCTCCAATGCGGGTAAATCTACAGCGATTAATCTCCTTTGTAACCAGAAGAAGCTCGCATTTGCTTCTAAAACCCCTGGTCGCACTCAACACATCAATTTTTTCTCCCTGGGCGGCGCCCACGTGGGTCAACATCGAAAAGATGAGACGCGCATAGACGAGATCAACGCCTTTATGGTCGACTTGCCGGGCTATGGCTATGCCGAAGTCTCTGGTTCAGCCAAAGATCACTGGCAAGAACTGCTGGGACGCTACGTACGGATTAGAGAAAATCTTGTTGCATTGATATTGATCATGGACGCAAGACGGCCTTTTACCGAACTCGATATACAAATGCTGGAATGGTTTGCCGGTACCGGCAAACCGGTTCATTGCCTTTTAAGTAAATCGGATAAGCTAAATCGTAGCCAAGCCGCTGATGCACTGCGACTTGCAGATACCGTTCTGTCCAGTTATGTTGATGAATCTGGCACGCCCTTGCCGTTTACTGCCCAACTGTTTTCGGCCACCAAGCGAGTTGGAATTACCGAGGCTGACGATGCAATCTGCCGTTTGCTAGGGTTGCAAGAACCTGCCGCATCTAGCGAAGCGGCGCTACAAAAACCAGAATAAAAAAAACCCCTGGAGAAAGGGGAAGGTCTCCAGGGTGCAACGCCGTTCGTCAGCAGACGGTGCGGCCCCGCTCAGGGAGGATAAGCGGGGGGTGGCTATCCACCCGTTAGTCTGAGGGCGAGCCGCGAAAAAAGTTCGCTGACTCGACTTCCATAGGTAACGCTTCCTGTTATTGAGACTATTACGGAAAATCATGTCTATTTACCACTATCCTCAGTTCCCCTTGATACGTATGCGCCGCATGCGGCGTGATGGATTCTCACGCGACTTGATGCGTGAAAACATAATCACTCCGGCAGATTTGATTTATCCGGTTTTCATACTCGATGGGAAAAATAAGCGAGAACCGGTCGCATCCATGCCCGGGGTCGAGCGAGTCTCTGTCGACCTACTGCTCCCCATTGCAGAGGATTGCGTGAAACTAGGTATACCGGTGCTGGCGCTGTTTCCGGTGATCGATCCCACGCTAAAAACCCCGGATGGCATAGAAGCGACTAACCCTGAAGGTTTGGTGCCACGCGCCGTTCGTGAACTCAAAGCACGTTTCCCCGAGCTGGGCATCTTGACCGATGTTGCTCTCGATCCTTACACCAGTCATGGTCAAGACGGTGTGCTGGATGCGAATGGTTATGTACTCAATGATGAAACAACACCGCTGCTGGTAAGGCAGTCGCTAGTACAAGCTGGCGCTGGGGTAGATATCGTGGCGCCATCTGACATGATGGATGGACGTATAGGCGCTATTCGTGCCGCACTCGAA
>JAULVH010000380.1:0-1373 GCA_032111105.1 Burkholderiaceae bacterium
GTGCGTGTCCTGCTTCGCCCTCGGTATGATCATGCGACTCAAGGCTAAACGGATCTGGTTCGCCATGGCCGTCGGTAAAGCAGGCCATTTGCTGTTTGCCTTGCGTGACACGCAATATGCCATTGGCAATGTCGGTTTCGGTCGGGCCGTTAACGGTGACTTTTCTGCCTTCGCTTTCCATTAGCGCGGTGCCTGGAAATTCAACTCCGCGTAGCTTGGCTTGCGAAGGATTGAGCATAGGATCGAAAAACTCTATCGTCATTTTCTCGTTTTGCGACGCGATTTGCTGATACAGCTCGACGGTTTCACGCATTCCACGATCATGGAAGAACGTGATGTGTACCGGTTTATCGACCGCTTTAAGCATGTGTACCGTCTGCGGCGCTAACGAGTGTTCACGCGCAGTCGTCATGTCGTAACGCGTTGCAAATAATGACGATGTCCAGGCGATGGCTGCAAACAAGATGAGCATGCCGATCGTCATGAGCATGAGCTCACCACGTTGGCCACGCATGAGCAGTACCAACTCACTGCGCAGTTGGAATATCGAAAATCCGGTAAGACCCAGACCGACGACTAACAATAAAATCGATACAAATGATGAATTAACAATCAGCGCACTTGCAAACAGTGAGGACGCCAGAATAAGCACGCCTGCAATGAGAAAGAGACCGTTACGGAGTGAATTTTCCATGGATCAGATACTTTATGTGTTCGGTTCAGCGACGCAGTTGCAAATAGCTGGTGTTCAGAGTCAAAGCTGAGGCAATGACAGCAAGGAAGAAGATCACGCCATCAGATCGCAGCAAGCCACGTATTAAATCCGCAAAGTGCAGCGCAAACGATAAATGAGCGACTAGGTCACGCAGCATCAGGGAGGATTGCAATTGCTGCAGGTGGCCAATAAACCAAAATCCCAGTAAAACTGGAATGGTAATGAGGGCCGCAACAATTTGATTTTCAGTTAATGCTGAAAAAAACTGGCCAATTGCAATACACGTCATCCCCAACAAAATGAAGCCTATGTAGCCGGAAATGATGTTCAGGGTTTGTGGATTGCCATACAGGTACAGTGGAATCAGATTGATCCAGGTAGCTGCAGTCATCAGTAAAAAGATACTCACTGCACCCAGATACTTACCCATGACAACTTGCCAGGTTTTTATTGGCAGAGTCATTAGCAATTCCATAGTGCGGCCGTTGTATTCCGCAGAGAAGATACGCATAGTCAAAACGGGCGCGATAGTCAGTAGCAAAATGCCCATGTTCTGGAGCGTCGAATCCATCGTGCCTACACCAGTAAGGAAGATGTTGTAGGTGAAGAAGTAGCCTGTGCCCAGCAGAAAAACAGCGATCACGAAATACGCAATCGG
>JAULVH010000380.1:1383-3598 GCA_032111105.1 Burkholderiaceae bacterium
AGATTGCCTTTAGGGCGGTCATTGAGTTCATGCGGCCTCCTTATGTTCTGCTGATGGAGACTTTCCACCTTCATGTCCGATGTAGCTTAAGAAGACATTTTCTAATGTGGGTTGACGACGCTCGAGCCGGCTAAGTTCAGAAACTGAGGTCGCAGCACGCGCAATTCGACCTTCGACCCCAGAGTCATTTTGCACGCGGCATTCGATACTAAATACTCCGGCACGTACAGGATGGGGATGGATAATGATGTCCAGCACACCATCGACTGAACGCAGCGATTGCTCAATCGCGTTGCGATCGCCAGCGGCGTCGAGCAGTACGCTATTAGTTTGATCCGCAGCACGCTGCAAACCTTCTGGTGAGTCGACAGCAAGTATGCGGCCGCCATTGATAATGGCCACACGCTGACAAATGAGTGTGACTTCAGGAAGTATGTGAGTGGAAATAAGTACCGCGTGATCACGTCCAAAACTACGGATGACTTCACGAGTTTCTTGAATTTGTCCGGGGTCTAAACCGGCGGTAGGTTCATCCAGTAACAAGACATCGGGTTCGCCGAGCAGCGCTTGCGCCAGCCCTACGCGTTGTCGATAGCCTTTGGAGAGTTTGTAGCATTCTTTGGTCGTTACGGCCTCAAGACGGCAAGCATGAATAACGCGATCAAGATTTTGCTGTATGTGAGCCGTATGCACACCTTTGGCGCGCGCGACAAACGTTAAATACGAGGTCACATCTAAAATGTCATACAGAGGGGGGGACTCGGGCAAATAGCCAATTTTTAACGCCGCCTGATCTCGCTGGTTAGCCATATCGAAACCTGCGACTTTTACTGTGCCAGAGGTAGCCTCAGTAAAGCCAGCGATCATACGCATGGTGGTGGTCTTACCGGCACCGTTAGGGCCGAGAAATCCTACAATTTCACCTTTTTTCACATCAAACGAAATGTTGTGAATAATGGTTTTAGAGCCGTAGCGCTTTACAACGTTGTGTAGTTCTATCATTGCAGTCTGTCGTTACTTCTTCGGTAAAAAAAAGCCCCCGCAGACGGGGGCTTTTCGCATGAAGCGTGATTCTATATTACTTGTGCCACTTGTTACCCATTGATGCGAACTGACCTGCATCGTGAGCCATCAAGATCTTTGCGCCTTCCAGGTCACGCATACGCTTCAGTCTTTCAACTGAGTTCACGTAAGCTTGAACGCTGAAGTTCAGACCAGCAACGTAGCCGTCCAGGTTTTCTTGCATCCAGATAGCATCTTGAGAAATGATGATGCCCTGGCCGCTGGCCAATTTAACTTTCATCGACTGGTGGCCAAGGGTGTGACCAGGTGTCGAGAGAATTTTCACTGAGCCGTCGCCGAACAGATCATAGTCGCCGTCGAGTTCAAAGAAGTCATATTCACGAGCTGCAACCATATCGTTCAGAACAAACGAACCATTCGCAGCACGGCCCTGGAATTTCTCAGGCCAGTAACCTTGATACAGTTCTTTCTTCTGGAAGACGTGAACAGCTTTCGGGAACAGACCGATGTTACCCGAGTGATCCAAGTGGCTGTGTGATGAAACGACGACTTTAACGTCGTCCACTTTGATGCCCAATTTGATCAATTGCTGATCGATTACGTCTGAACGCTTTTGGCTAGGCTTGAAGAAGTCGCAGTTACCTGCGGCCCAGTATTTTTTGCAGTTATCAGCGCCATCAGAAATAGCAGCGTTGTTACCTGTATCAAATACGACTACGCCTTTAGGGTGCTTCAGGATCCACATTGATACTGGGATCGTGATGTCCTTAGCTTTTGGGAACGTTGGGATCAGGCCTTGAATGTTAAAAGGACCGAAGAAACCACTGGTTGCCCAGTACAGTTCTTGCGATTGTGCTGCAGGAGCAGCGCTAATAGCCAGTGCAGCCAGCATGGATGCCAACAAACCGGTTTTTTTCATGAGTCTTCCTCCGTGGTGGTGATTAATCGCCTTTTAATACGCGCGTATCGAATAAATCCCCGGTTAAATCAACGTCGGTCAGGGACTTACTCCGATTTTCTACTTTTTTTTAGGGAAAATACGTCCACGAAGTACATGTCCGGTATTTGCCTTGTCAACATGTTGCATGGTGCTTTTCTCCCTGTCAACACCCGATTAGGTTGATGAATAACAGAAATGCATGTGCATATTGCACCGCACAATGAAAATCAATGCGACTCTTCATAGCAGAAT
>JAULVH010000381.1:0-6912 GCA_032111105.1 Burkholderiaceae bacterium
ACTCGTTCATTAGCTGATCATTTAGCGCATTGAGAGCCTTGGGTCGGTTGAGCTTAATGAGCCCAACTTTTCCATTCGTTTCGATAAGAATATTTTCAAAGTCCATTTATAGCTCCGTGTTTTGTAGGAGATGCTGATTAATTGTGAATTTTTCGGCGAGGCTACGCAGCAGTGCGACTCAGTTTTTAATGAATCATGGGGTTAGCTTCGACCTTCGCCTAAGAAACATCTCGTTTTAAATTAATAACTACTTCCTTAGCGGTTGATACTGGCCGTGGATTGTAGCTTTAAGAGTTTGACGCTACAGCTTGATCAATTTAGTTTGAGATAGATCATGGGCCCAAATGGGTAACTCAATCGCTACTTTGATTACACTGAATTCTTTGAAAAAATACTGCCATGTCTGCCGAAATCGCTAAGCTTGATGAGCTACACGACTCATTGCGTCGCCTGACGCATGAACTAAATAATTGCCCCGATGAAGACGTTTGCTCTTCTTATGAGCAGGTGATCATCGCTGCCGAAAGGACCTTCGCAGAAGAGCAGTTACTCATGGAGAAGCACGACTTCCCTGCCTGTCGCTGCCATCTCGAACAGCACGCTCGCGTACTAAGTGCACTGCATCAGGCCCACCCCTCGGTCATGCGAGGTGACCACAGCCTGGCTATACATTTAGGTGCTCACCTTTTGCCAGAGTGGTTTGATTTACATAACGCCACCTTGGATGCTGCCGTATCAGTTTGGACTAGTTATAAGTTAGACGCCGCCGAGCAACTACTTAATTACAGAAATCACAAGGCGTCAATTTTGCATCAGCGCCAAGGAGTGCGGCAATAAGACCCACATGAGCAATGGCTGCTTCATACGGCCCGCCATTTCGCCAGCCTGGTCACCAAACCCCCAGAAAAAATCAGCCCTCACAGGATTACGAATAGCGCCACCTGTGTCCTGAGCCAAAACCAAACGTCGTAGCGGCGAACCCGAATTTGGTTGGGTAGTCGACAAAAAGACGGGAGCACCAAGGGGAATGAACTGCGGATCAATGGCAATTGAACGTTGGGGCGTCAGGGGCACACCCAACGCCCCCTTGGGGCCCTTAGACGAATCAAGGATTTTCTCTTCCCGAAAAAAAACTACGCTGGGATTTGCATTCAACAATTCTTGCTGGCGCGTCGGGTTAGCAAGATACCAAGCCTTAATACCTTGCATGGACGCTTGTTCTAGACTCAGTTCTCCGCGATCAACAAGATAACGGCCGATAGAACGATAGGGATGGCCATTTTGATCTGCGTAGGCTAAGCGAATAATTTCCCCACCAGGCTCGAGCACCACTCTTCCAGAACCCTGCACCTGCAGAAAAAAAGCATCTAACGGGTTATCTACCCACACTAGCTCTTTACCGGCCAACATATCTTTCGCTGCGAGCTCGGCACGGCTGGAATACGGTACTACCTTGCTGCCTGCCATTTTTCCGCGAAGGCGCAAATTCTTTAGCTCAGGATAAAGAATACTTAAATCTATAGTTAATAAGTCGTCCGGAACGCGATAGAGCGCTGTTTGATATGGCCCATTTCGCGAGCGAGCACCTCGTAACAGCGGTTCATAGTAGCCGGTTGCTGTACCCTGAAGACTGCCGTCAAGATTGCGGACCTGGTGCGGAATAAATTGCGTTTCAAAGTAGCGACGCACTAGGGATTCATCTGAAGGATTCACGTCAGAAGACAAACGGCAAACCTCTTGCCACTCAGCGCGTTTTCCCACTGCCTGGCAAGTAGCTAACAATGCTGGCCAAGATAGGCGCAAATCATCGTCTGACCAGCCGGGCAAATCAGAAAAGCTCGCGCGGCGAAGGTAATCTGAGGGTTTAGCCGCAGATGATGGCGCAGGCACCGCAGCTGCCGGGGCTTTCGCCGGCGCTGGCACAGGTGATTTTTGTGGTGGGGGCGTGACGCAGGCTCACAGCAGCAACAGAGTAGCTAGCAGTGCGGGCGTCAAACTAAAACGATTAATCAGATAGGGCACCTTGATATGTGGTTGCTATTTTTAGAAGCAGGTCTCGCATTTGGCCTGTTGGCCTTTATCGTATGGTGGACCATGTTCTCCGGCCGGGAAGACGATGACTAGCCTAGATAAACCGAGACCTTCTTATTAGTGAAGCGTTCTGGGGAGAGTAAGCACAAACTCTGGTATGAGTGCCTCGAATTGCTCACCGTCTTCCGCCACACAAAAATACACGCCGCGCATACTGCCCTGGGGTGTCGCCAACGTCGTGCCACTGGTGTATTCAAAATGCTCACCGGGTTGCAGCAAGGGTTGATGCCCGACCACGCCTAAGCCCTTGACCTCTTGCACGTGGTTGTTTGCGTCAGTGATAACCCAATGCCGAGAAATAAGCTGAGCTGGTGTATCGCCGCTATTTTTTATCGTAACTGCATAAGCAAACACGTAATGTGAACGTTCGGGATCTGATTGATCCGCGAGATATTGAGTTCTAACCGTCACCGCCATCTGGTAAGCCGCCATTCTGGGTCGTTGTTCCTGTAATGTATGATTTTTGGAGAAAAGTTCACTCCAGCCAACCTCCGATTGCACACGAATTCAAGCCATCTGGCAAGCTGATCATTTTCTACAGGTAAAATCTAATGATTGTTTCCCAGGAATAGTCCTATGTCCAAATACCGAATTGCTCCGAGCATCCTGTCTGCCGACTTCGCCCGATTGGGCGAGGAAGTACGAAATGTTGTGGCCGCTGGCGCCGACATCATCCATTTCGACGTGATGGATAACCACTATGTTCCCAACCTGACAATTGGCCCGCTCGTATGTGAAGCGATACGTCCGCATGTGGAGGTGCCCATAGACGTGCACCTGATGGTTAAGCCCGTCGACCGGATCATCCCCGATTTTGCCAAGGCCGGCGCTAACATCATCAGCTTTCATCCGGAAGCCTCCGATCACATAGACCGTACACTGAGCTTAATACGTGACCAAGGCTGCAAAGCGGGCTTGGTATTTAATCCTGCGACGCCGTTGCATCACCTAGAGCACGTGATGGACAAAATCGATCTCATCCTGATCATGTCAGTCAACCCAGGGTTCGGTGGCCAATCATTCATCGGTGAAGCGCTCAAAAAAATCACCCTTGTGCGCCGTCTGATAGACGCCAGCGGTCGCGACATCATGCTCGAAGTTGATGGCGGAATCAAAGTTGAAAATATTGCTGCCGTTGCTAATGCTGGCGCGGATACCTTCGTTGCGGGCTCGGCTATTTTTGGCAAGCCAGACTACAAATCAGTCATCGATGCCATGCGCGGCCAACTGGCTGGCATATGAACTCCTCAACAAAAGGCTCTCTAAAGGGCATACGCGCTGCCATCATAGATCTTGATGGAACCATGGTTCACACAACGCCTGATTTTCAGGTGGCCATCAATCGCATGCGCGATGAACTGGGTTTGACGCCCTTATCTCTGGAAACTATTACCGACTTTGTAGGCAAAGGTTCAGAGAATCTCATGCGCAAAGTGCTCGCAGTCGACTTTGATGAAATGGAAGTAGAGCGCCGCTTTGACCTCGCATTAGAGAGATACCAACACCATTACCTGCAAATTAACGGCGACCATAGCCAGACCTACGAAGGCGTAATAGAAGGCCTTAGCTTGATGAAGCAAAACGGCATTCGTCTTGCCTGTGTCACTAACAAGCCCATTGCTTTTGCGCTTCCGCTACTAGAAAAAAAAGCGCTGCTTGAGTTTTTTGAAGTGATTTATGGCGGGGATTCGCTGGCAGAAAAAAAACCGCATCCCCTTCCTATGCTGACCGTTTGCGGTGATTTCAATCTGGAACCAGCCCAAACTGTGGCCATAGGCGATTCTTCTAACGACTCTCAGGCAGCCAGAGCCGCAGGATGTCGCGTGCTGACCGTCCCCTACGGCTATAACCATGGCCAGCCTGTCCACACCATAGACACGGATGGTATAGTCGAGACCTTGTTAGTAGCGGCGAACCTGATCGCCCATTGATAGATTTACCTTTAATTACCGCCATGTTTCTTGTCAAAAAACTCAAGCTGATCCCGCCAGGTGCTTTCGAGGCCTGGCTATGGCGACGCTGGCAAACACATATCAACTGATATCCCTGCTTGCCGCTGCTCCAACAGGAACAGCTGTTTTTTGCACAGACTACCGCCACTCACTCATGGCGGCCCGGAGAGAAACATGACCGAACTCGAATTTAAGTCGCTGGCCGCGCAAGGCTATAACCGCATTCCACTGATCGCTGAAGCATTTGCCGATCTCGAAACACCGCTCACGCTTTACTTAAAGCTCGCCCAAACACAAAACCAAGGCAAAAATACTTTTCTACTTGAGTCGGTCGTCGGTGGAGAGCGCTTTGGCCGTTACTCGTTTATCGGTTTACCCGCCAGCACGCTGTTGCGATCCACAGGTCGGCACACCGAAGTGGTTCACAATGGCAAAGTCATAGAAACATCGAATGACAATCCACTCGATTTCATCGCCGAATTTCAATCGCGCTACAAAGTAGCTATTAGCGCAGGCATGCCACGTTTTTGTGGTGGTTTGGCGGGATACTTTGGATACGATGCCGTTCGTCAGATAGAACATCGCCTGGAAAACAGCGCACCGCCTGACGACCTGAAACTGCCTGAAATTCAATTACTTCTGACCGAAGAACTCGCTGTCATCGACAACCTGTCGGGCAAGCTTTACCTGATTGTTTACGCAGATACCAGCCAGCCAGAAGCCTACACAAAAGCAAAACATCGCCTGAAAGATTTGCGCGCCATGCTGCGACGTAATGTCGATGCGCCTGTCACATCCGGCTCAGTGCGCACTGAAACCATACGCGATTTTGATAAAAAAGATTATCTGGCGGCTGTGCAAATAGCCAAGGACTACATCATGGCCGGCGATCTGATGCAAGTACAGATAGGTCAGCGTATACGCAAACCCTATGTTGATTCGCCGTTATCTTTATATCGCGCACTGCGCTCACTGAATCCATCGCCGTACATGTATTTCTATAATTTCGGTGACATGCATATCGTAGGAAGCTCGCCAGAAATCCTCGTGCGCAACGAAGGAACACCTGACAACAAAAAGAAAATCACCATACGTCCACTAGCAGGCACCCGTCCTCGCGGAGCAACGCCCGAGCAAGATATCAAACTAGCGACAGAGTTGTTAGCCGATCCCAAAGAAATCGCAGAACACGTCATGCTGATAGATTTAGCGCGCAATGACATTGGGCGTATTGCAGAAATAGGTAGTGTAAAAGTTACCGATAAATTCATTATCGAAAAATATTCGCATGTGCAGCATATAGTTTCCAATGTTGAAGGAACACTTAAAAACGGCATGTCAAATCTTGACGTTTTACGTGCGACCTTCCCTGCCGGAACACTATCGGGCGCTCCCAAAGTACGCGCCATGGAAATTATCGATGAACTCGAACCCGTAAAGCGCGGCATCTACGGCGGTGCTTGTGGTTATCTTTCCTTCGGCGGCGAGATGGATCTCGCTATCGCCATTCGTACCGGTGTTATTAAAGACGGCATGCTGTATGCACAAGCCGCCGCGGGAATCGTCGCCGACTCCATCCCCGAAATGGAATGGCAAGAGACGGAGAGCAAAGCACGCGCCGTTTTAAGAGCCGCAGAGCAAGTGCAAGACGGATTGGACGGGGAGATCTGAGATGCTATTAATGATCGATAACTACGACTCGTTTACCTATAACCTGGTTCAGTATTTTGGCGAGTTAGGCGAAGAGGTACTCACCTACCGCAATGACGAAATCTCACTTGAGAAAATAACTCAACTCAAACCCGATCGTATTTGCATCTCTCCTGGTCCATGCACACCGCATGAAGCTGGTGTATCGGTTCCGCTTTTGCAGCATTTCGCTGGAAAATTACCCATACTCGGTGTCTGCCTTGGTCACCAGAGCATAGGCGCTGCGTTCGGTGGCAAAGTCATTCGTGCGCGCGAAGTCATGCATGGAAAAACCTCACCTGTAGAACACACGGGTGTGGGCGTTTTTAAGGATTTGCCGTCGCCATTCACTGTTATTCGCTATCACTCATTAGCTATTGAACGGGCATCGCTACCCGATCGCCTGGAAGTGACTGCATGGACAGCCGATGGCGAAATCATGGGCGTTCGACATAAAGATTTTCCGATTGAGGGTGTGCAATTTCACCCTGAATCTATTTTGTCCGAGCACGGTCACGCACTACTAAAAAATTTCCTCACGATTTAACATCACGTCTGCCATGACCTTAACTCCGCAACAAGCGCTACTGCGCTGCATAGAACATCGTGAAATCTTCCACGATGAAATGCTTATGCTGTTTCGGCAAATTATGGGCGGCGAAATGTCGCCCGTCATGATCGCCGCGCTCACCATGGGTTTACGAGTAAAAAAAGAATCTATCGGTGAAATCGCAGCTGCAGCTCAAGTCATGCGTGAGTTCGCGGCCAAAGTAGACGTTGCTAACCCTGAAAATCTAGTCGACATCGTTGGCACAGGCGGTGATGGAGCTAACACTTTTAATATCTCAACGGCCTCTATGTTTGTGGTCGCCGCCGCTGGCGCACGTGTAGCCAAGCACGGTGGTCGTAGCGTGTCTTCGTCTTCGGGAAGTGCCGATGCGTTAGAGGCGCTAGGCGTCAATATTCAGCTCAAGCCCGAGCAAGTGGCCGCATCGATACAAGAAACGGGCATAGGATTTATGTTCGCCCCCAACCATCACGCAGCGATGAAGCACGCAGCACCGGTACGTAAAGAATTAGGCGTTCGCACTATCTTTAATATTTTGGGTCCATTAACTAATCCTGCTGGCGCGCCCAACATCATGATGGGCGTCTTTCATCCTGATCTGGTTGGCATACA
>JAULVH010000382.1:0-2069 GCA_032111105.1 Burkholderiaceae bacterium
TGACTGAGCGAGTTCGAAAGCCGACTTTCGATTCGTACCTATTGAACTCGTTCGAATGCGCGACCGACCCAAACTCCAAGTGCTTGACTAGTCCTCAGGTTGCAATGCTCTGCACCACTGACAAGTAGTCAGCCCCTCTGGTCTCAGCAAAAATATCCAGCGTCAGTGTGAATGCCGCCTGTAATACCAGTCCCACGCCAATGCCCGCAGCCATGTCGTGGCGCTGGAAAAAGGTAATCATTCCGACCCCCATGATCAGCAGCAGCATTTCGATCGCTTTGTAGATTGAAAAGTTTTTCATAACGGTTTCCATACGTGCAGTCTCCTCGGCTTTAAGGGGCGCGGGGTTCACCCGCAACTGTGCGCTCAAGGTGGAAACTTGCGAGTCGGTTCGAAGATAGACGGTGCTACCCACCACGATCTGCATCAATCCAATCACTACCAGCGGATAGGCCATGGACTTTAGGCGGTGCCCATTCATCCATAGCCATAGGCTGAAACCAATCGCTAGAAGGCCGACGACAACAAAAATGATGCTCTCCTGCTTCTCAGCAATAAAGTAGTTGCTCATGCTATTCAACACGGTGTGAACCTTATGCGACAGGTTTGAGCAACATCTTGACCACTTTGGTGGCTAGGTCGCGCGGCGTAAAACGCATGCTTTGCGCCATGACCCAATTTACGAAGCCAGGGATATAGACGCGCTGTCCTTGTTGCATGGCGCGGTAGCCCAGTGCCGCAACTTGTTCCGATGTGGGTAGTTTTTTTCCCTTGATCAGAGCTGAGTTACCAAGGTCTGCCTTGTCTTGAAAGCCCGAGGCAGTCGGACCAGGACAAAGGGCTGTGACGCTAACGCCCGTGTCTGCCAACTCTGAGGCAATAGCCTCAGAAAAGCTCAACACGAAAGACTTGGTGGCGCAGTACACCGTCATGTAGGGTCCTGGCTGAAAGGCTGCTGTTGAGGCGGTGTTCAGAATCTTCCCGCGCGTCGCCAACAGATCGGGCAGGAACAACTTTGTCAGCGAAACGACCGTATTCATGTTGAGCTGCATCATGGCAATTTCAGAAGCCAGCGAAGAGTCTTTGAACTCACCAAATACGCCGTAGCCAGCGTTATTGACCAAGGCGCTCAGCACTTTGCCGGACTTCTTGATTTCGGCATGCAGCTGCTCAGCGCCCTTTGGGCTTTCGAGGTCTGCACCGATGGCGGTGACTTGAATCTTGAAGCGGTGTTGCAGGTCTGCAGCATGTGCTTGCATCTTGTCGATGCTGCGAGCGGCCAAGATTAGGTCATAGCCGTCCTTGGCAAACTCTTCGCACAGGGCCTTGCCAATGCCGCCAGAAGCGCCGGTGATCAAAACGACTGGATTCGATTTCATGGGTTGGTTTCCTTTGGGTGAATGGTCGAAACATATCGACGGATTGATGAAAAAAAGGACTTAGCTACAGGCGATCTCGCTCTGCTCAATCAGCAACTTCAGGCGACCAATCGGCTCATCCCACAAGAGGCTATAAAAGTTTTCCCGCGACTCGCGCGCGAGGCTGACCATGCCAGCATCTTTAAGTACTTTCAGATGATGAGAGATGGAGGGGCGTGAGAGATGCATCAGGTCGGTGATTTGATTCACATTCAAGCGCTCATGCTCGGCCAGCAGCAAGACGATCTGTTGCCGAGCAGGATCACCCAGTGCGTGGAACAGGCTCTCGCACGCGCGAAAAGTCTTGGCCACGTCATCGAGGGTCCAAGCCTTTGAGGTTGTCATGTCTTTTCTGTTGATAAGTCGAATCGCATCGACGAATGGTATCACGAACTCTGAATTTTTGAACGTCCAACCGGCAAGCTCCGAGTTCGAATCCCCACCTCCACCAAAAACGGGGGGCCTGAAAACTGAGCGAGCTAGTTAAACAATCCCTTCTGGGCCGCCAGTAATATTTAAAACGCCCACTGAATTCAGTGGGCGTTTTTCTTTTAGTAGGAGACAGCGATGTCCCTGCGGACATCGCGTGAGGGATTCGAAGGATTTCGCTTGTATGCCGAGCTGCGTCCAGCAGGGTATAGGCGTTCCTAC
>JAULVH010000383.1:0-16492 GCA_032111105.1 Burkholderiaceae bacterium
GGTGCGTGGAGTGGGTCGCTCTATCAACTGAGCCTGTACAGGTGGGCCAGGAATGCCCTCGGGATCAATCACCGAAGCGCCACCCAGCATGCCATTGGAACCTGCTGCCTCGCCCAGCGCAGGTTCACGCCGGGTTGAGGGCTGAAAATACTCGGCTATACCTTGGCGTGAATCCTGATCGGTTGAACCTAATAGCCACATGAGCAAGAAGAAGGCCATCATCGCCGTCATCATGTCCGCAAGTGCAATTTTCCACGCTCCGCCGTGAGCGCCAGCATGGCCTTCGTCGACTACCTTCTTCCACTTGATAATGGGTTCAAGTGGAGGCGCTTCACCTTCAGCAGGGTTTTCATCAGTTTTTGGTTCAGCTTCAGCCATGGTGATCCGTTTTTACTGCGGTAATAAGTGAAGATATCGACAGATCCGGCTCAGACTAGAGCCAGATCATATAGTTACTTTTCAGAAATATAAGCCAAACTGGAACGAGTGTCGACCACCCAGCCTATTTACCCGCTCAGCCCATCTCAAAATTTGCCATACCCTCAAGCGCCTTAACCATAGCGGAATGGTCCCAGCCTTTGCCGCCATGCGCCACACAGGATGAAAACAGCTGCTGCGCATTAGCCGTGTTGGGCAGCGAAAGACCCAGGCTGCGCGCAGCCGACAGCGCAAGATTGAGATCCTTTTGGTGCAATTCGATACGAAAACCGGGATCAAAGGTGCGCTTAATCATGCGCTCTCCGTGTACTTCAAGGATGCGCGAGGATGCAAAACCACCCATCAAGGCTTGCCTGACCTTTGCAGGGTCAGCACCTGCACGGGCGGCAAACAGCAACGCCTCTGCGACTGCCTCAATATTTAACGCCACAATGATCTGATTCGCTACTTTGGCCGTCTGACCATCGCCATGACCACCGACGTGCGTAATGTTTTTTCCCATCAGTTCAAACAAAGGCTTGATGCGCTCAAAACCTGATGGTGTACCACCCACCATAATCGTGAGTGCCGCATTCTTGGCACCCACCTCGCCCCCCGACACCGGAGCATCGACATAGTCCACACCGAGTGCTTCTATGCGCTGAGCAAAATCTTTGGTGGCTATCGGCGAGATCGAGCTCATATCGACTACGGCTTTACCCTTAGCCAGACCCTGTGCGACTCCCTTATCACCAAACAAAACCAGTTCAACATCGGGTGTATCGGGCAGCATTAAAAACAGGATGTCTGCCTGCTGCGCCACCTCCATCGCATTCGCACACACGACTGCACCGTCCTGCTTCAAATAATCCGGAGTAGCGCTGCGCGTATGAGTGAATAACTGATGACCAGCCTTAAGCAGATGGTGTGCCATCGGGCCACCCATGATGCCTAGACCGATGAAACCTAGTTTTAGTTTATTTGTGCTCATGTATTTATCTCGGATGAGGTGGTTAATCTGATATGAAGGTCGCTAGTCTACTGACTCGAGCAGCGTTAGGCAGATTATGTCACGTAGGTATCAGCGACTTGAATTCAGAAAATCTGTGGGCACGATTTTTAGCCAAGCTGGCATGTCTTGCACTTCTCCCGTCTAAGATGCAGCAGCCTCAGATGCAGCAGCCTAAATCCTATCTGGTAACAGACCATGATCTGAACTACCTCATATCTCTTCGCATAGTAACTTGAGTAGATGCCTGATCTGCGACTGAACCTTACCTAAAGTAATGATTGTTGTGGCTTACTCGTATTCATGAGCGCTGCAACTTAACCATCGCTATTTGAGGAGACACAAATGCACACTATCGTCGTCGTTGGCAACAGCCTTGAAGTTCTCGCTCCGGTTTTGCAGGCGATACGAAGTTTTAGTCGCGCATCCATCAAGGTCGTTGGAAATAATACGACTCGATCGATACGCTGGTCTTTCTTGTGCTCGCAATGGAAATACGCCACTCTAAAAAAAAATGATGACGATCATTTACTTCAGATACTGCATCATATTTGTTCAAAAAATTCACACTCATGCATTGTTGCTGCCGACTGCGATGCAGCACATGCATTAAACCGACTACGCTCACAACTTCAGGTGCCGCTTGCGCCCATGCCCAACTCAGAACAATTAGCGCAATTCGACGACAAATGGCACTTTCACCAATTTTGCCAGCAATACGAATTACCTTCGCCTTTAACCTATCATTTTCATAGCAAAGAACAACTGGATTTTCGAACACTCGCTACAACTTTAGGTATTCCTTTTGTCATTAAACCGACTAATCGCGCGGGATCTGAAGGCGTAAAAATCATACATTCTGTATCTGAACTGGAGAACGATATCCTTAAAAATTCAGACTACCAGTTCACTCCTCTGCTCGCGCAAAAATACATCGCTGGAAGTGATATCGATATCAGCCTCTTAGCTATTCATGGTCAGGTCAAAGTAGTGGCCGTGCAGCAGGTGAGTGGATCAGTGATACGTTTTTTGTCTGAACCTACTCTGGAAGTTATGGCAGCCCGTCTTTGCAAAGCCAGTGACTATGAAGGCGTGATGCATATCGATGCGCGTATTGAAGAACTCAGCGGAAAAATTTATCTCATTGAATCGAACCCCCGCTACTGGGCCTCGCTCACCGCGGCTCTGTGGTGCGGCGTGAATTTTGTGCAGGAAAGTCTAAAGCACATAGATATAACTAACACCCAGCAGAATACCAACCGTTTAGTCGGGGCACGCGCATACACACGTTACCCATTGCTACGACCCGGAGGCCTGCGGTGTCTTACGCTTGATCGCGGCTTGCGCGGCCGTCTGGTCCGACTGTCAGTCATCGATCCCTGGAAAATATCGCGATTAATCATGGGCGTATCAAAGCAGCTGATGCGACATGTACGAACGACTCTTCCCGGACTAAAACACCACTAAATGCCACGGGTGCCGGCTGACTTGTTTCCAAATGTAATGGGTCGCTCCAGAAATTATTCCCTCCGCTATGGTTGAGTGGCCAATCAACCCAGTCATAAACGGAGACGCCATGAATACCCAGCCCATTGCACCTGCCCTAACGAGCTTAGTCATCGCTCTGATTAGCGGACTTCCCCTACTCGCCCATGCACAATCTCAAGAAATGGCGCGCGTGCTATCAAGTACTCCCGTGGTGACACAGGTGAGCCAGCCAAGACAAGTGTGCGGCGAAACTTTCGTCGTTACAGCCCCACCTAAATCCGGGGCTGGCGCGTTGATGGGTGCCATTGCAGGTGGAGCTATCGGTAACAGCATAGGCGGCGGTTCAGGTCGCGCCTTAGCCACTGTTGCCGGTGTCATTGGTGGTGCCATCGTTGGCGATAACATCGAAGGTGCACCCGCACCCACACGACAGCAAATGACCAGCTGCACAACGCAAATAAGTTATGAAAATCGCGTGACTGCCTACAACGTAATCTACGAGTATGGTGGCAAGCAATACAGCATTCAGCTTCCCAATGATCCCGGACCCTACTTACCAGTAAACGTAACGCCATCCGTACTCGCTGCACCACCCACAACCAGTACAACCACCATCATGACGGCTCCGCCTGTAGTCACTGCACCGACCTATGTAACGCCTACGTATGTCACACCGATGTACATAACACCTATGTATCCGCAGCCTATGTATGCTGCTCCTATGTACCGTCCACCGCGATTTTATGCACCCGGTGTATCTTTCCACTTTGAACATCAAGGTCGACGCCATGGACATCACCATGATCATAGACGCTGGCAGTAAATTGCAGCATTTATAAACACCGCTGATGTCGCATTAAGAACCCGTATACTCGGTGTATACCCCTTGATTCTATCAACTGGGGTCGCCAAACAAGGCGGCTGGTCGTTGAGCATAGCTGCCCCTAAACAGCCACATCATGAAAAAAAATAAAACTATTGGTGTAATTGGCGCGGGCTCTATGGGTATGGCCATCGCACTGAATCTGCAACAAAAAGGATATGGCCTCGTTATTCGCGATATACGTTCTGAGGTAGAAAACGCAGCTCGTACTTACGGTATGGACGTGGCCACTAGCCCCGCTGAGCTGGCTGCACAATCTGATTTCATACTCATCATCGTCGTCAATGCCGCGCAAGCGCATGAAGTACTTTTTGGCAGTGATGGTGTGTCGCACATCGCGTCAGACAATAAAACCATCATGCTCTCGTCGACCATCGCGCCAGACGACACCGAAACTATTAGCAAACAATTAATCGCACTTGGATTTTCTGTACTGGATGCGCCCGTGTCGGGAGGCCCAGTTCGAGCCAGAGACGGCACCATGAGCCTCATGCTCGCAGGTGAAGATGACGTTATTGATCATCATAGCGATGTGCTGCAGGCCATGTCTGACCGTGTCTTTCGACTAGGATCACGTATGGGTGATGGCGCCCGCTATAAATTAATTAACAATCTGGTAGCTGGAATCAATCTGGTGGCAGCATCTGAGGCCGTTGCGCTGGCCAGGCACATGGGTTTAGACACAGAAAAAATGGTTGCCTTAATGAGCTCATCGAGTGGCCAGTCCATGATGTTGGATGATCGTTTACCCCGCGCTCTGGCAAACGATTATGCCCCTCGCGCCCACGCCCACATTCTGACTAAAGATATAGCGCTAGGATTGCGCATGGCAGAATCTGCCGGCAGGGACTTGCCTATGGCCGTACACGCACTGGAAATTTTCAAGGCCACGCTGGCACGCGGATTTGACGACCTCGACGATTCTGCGGTTCTGAAAACTCTACTCGACTAGAATACGGGCTACACCACTAGTCAAGCTGCCCGCCCGTGTACCATGGCGAGCACAAATTGGTCTTAAGGTTGTACATAAAGCGATAACAATAAAAGGAGACAAGCATGGACAGACGTAAATTTATTACCACCGCCGGCGGTGCTGCGGCTGTAGCACTCGCGGGACCCGTCATTGCTGCAGAAAACCTGCCCACAATCAATTGGCGTCTTGCGTCCAGCTTTCCTAAATCACTCGACACGCTGTTTGGCGGTGTAGAGTTTTTTGCCAAGCGCGTAGGCGAGCTCACTGGTGGCAAATTCAACATACGTACCTTCCCAGCGGGTGAATTGGTGCCTGGTCTGCAAGTGCTCGATGCCGTTCAAAATGGCACTATTGAAATGGGTCACACAGCACTGTATTTTTATTTTGGTAAAGATCCTGCCTTTACCTTTGAAACTTGCGGCCCTTTTGGCCTTAGCTCACGTCAGCAAACCGCGTGGTATCACGCAGGCGGTGGCCGCGAGTTGTATCAAGACTTTTTAAAATCGTATGGCATCAGCAGCAGTCTGCCTTGCGGTAATACCGGCTGTCAGATGGGTGGGTGGTTTCGCAAAGAGATCAAAGGCGTAGAGGATTTGAACGGACTCAAAATGCGCGTTGGCGGTTTTGCAGGTCGCATTCTGCAAAAAATGGGCGTCGTTCCTCAACAAATTGCCGCTGGCGATATTTATCCTGCATTAGAAAAAGGCACGATTGACGCCGCTGAATTCGTTGGTCCCTACGACGATGAAAAACTCGGCTTTGACCGCGTAGCGCCTTACTACTACACACCGGGATGGTGGGAAACGGGCTCACATATTTCGGTCATCACGGGCACCAAACAGTGGGAAAGCCTGCCTGCACAATATAAAGCCGCTGTCACTGCTGCTGCCTATGAAGCACACGTCCATGTACAAGCTAATTACGACGTGAATAATCCACAAGCACTCGCGCGCCTGTTAAAACGCGGTGTCAAACTGCGTTCGTTTCCACAAGCTGTCATGGATGCCTCGTATAAAGCCGCCAAAGAAGTCATGGATGCGGAAGCAGCAAAAAATCCGAATTTCAAAAAGATTTACGAGCACTATAAAAAATTCCAGGTACAGCAAAATCAGTGGTACTCCGTAGCTGAATCACGTATGCAAAATTATTTGATTACTGCTACTACAGGTGGCGGAAAAAGCTAAATTCCATAGCAGCTAGTACATGCTTGGGCCCGGAAAATCAACTCACGACGACCGGGCCTGAGTTATTTCAACGATCACTACTATGATGGAAAAATAAATGCGCCTGAAAGGAAAAATAGCGCTGGTGACTGCAGCTGGCCAAGGCATAGGCTATGCGAGCGTCATGGCCATGGCAAATGAAGGAGCAACTGTTTGGGCTACCGATATCAATCCTACTTTGCTCGAGCGCTTCAAAGGTCACGCCAACATACATACGCATGTATTAGACGTGATGGACAAAGCGGCAATCAACGCAATTGCTAAAAAAATTCCTAGCATTGATGTGCTCTTTAACTGTGCTGGCTTTGTACACTCAGGTACGGTTCTTGAAGCTACCGATGATGATTGGGAACTCGCATTTGATTTAAATGTGCGTTCGCAATTTTGGATGATACAAGCCGTTCTGCCCGGCATGTTAGCCAAAAAAAGCGGCAGCATTATTAACATGGCCAGCATTGCATCGAGCCTGCGTGGTTTACCTAATCGCTTTGTGTATGGCGCCACCAAAGCCGCCGTCATTGGCCTGACTAAAGCAGTCGCTGCAGATTATGTAACGCAAGGCATACGCTGCAATGCTGTATGCCCTGGCACGGTCGATACACCCTCCCTGGGCGATCGCATCAATGCCTACGCTGACCCTGCAGAAGCACGCAAGCAATTCATCGCACGCCAGCCTATGGGCCGTTTAGCTACCGCAGAAGAAATTGCGCCGGTCGTCGTTTTTCTGGCATCAAGTGATTCCACCTTCAGTACCGGAAACACCTATTCAGTCGACGGCGGCATGACTATTTGATAGTCATTCGTGTGATTTGAATGAACAAAAAAAGAGCTGAGGGGACATCTGTCCGCTCAGCTCTTTTTCTATACAACACTAGTTCTATGTAATTCTTATTTCCACAATGCGCACTTGGTCTCAGCTTTGGTAACAAACGCCTGCTCACCAGGAATAACTTGTACTTGCTTGTAGTAGTCCCACTCGCCTTTGGACTCCGCAGGGGATTTAACTTGCATCAAGAACATGTCATGCACCATACGTCCATCCGGACGGACCACACCATTTTTAGTAAAGAAGTCGCTTATTTTCGTCGACTTCATTTTTGCCATCACCTTATCGCCATCATCCGTGCCGATAGCTTTCACTGCATTCAGGTAAAAAGTCGCTGCTGAATAATCAGCCGCATGCACCATAGAGGGCGCTTTTTTGTTTTTAGCCATGAATTTCTTAGACCAGGCACGCGTATCATCGTTTTGATCCCAGTACCAGCCATCGGTCAGATACATGCCCTGTGTGACACCCAAACCCAAGGCATGAATATCATTCACAAAGACCAGCATACCGGCCATCTTCATTTTTTTCATCAGGCCAAATTCATTAGCCGCTTTGATGGAATTGACTGTATCGCCACCTGCATTCGCTAATCCCAGAACTTGCGCTTTAGAAGCTTGTGCCTGCAACAAGAAGGATGAAAAATCCGATGTCGCCAAGGGATGACGAACCGAACCCAACACACGACCGCCATTACCCTTGATTACATCCGAGGCATCTTTTTCCAGCGAAATACCAAACACATAATCCGCTGTTAAAAAGAACCAATCTTTATCACCTTGCTTAACGAGAGCGCCGCTTGTACCGCGCGACAAAGAAACCGTATCGTAGGCATAGTGAATCGTGTAGGGGGTACATTCTTCATTCGTTAGTCTGGATGTACCCGCGCCGATCGCAATAAAAGGCTTTTTCTTTTCTGCAGCCACTTTCGCCATAGCCAGTGCCGTGGCTGAATTCGAACCACCGATCAGCATGTCTAAGCCCTGCTGATCAAACCATTCGCGCGCCTTGCTAGCGGCGATATCTGCTTTGTTTTGATGATCGGCAGATAAAAATTCAATCTTCTTGCCATTTAATGTTCCGCCGAATTCAGCAATCGCCATCTTGATGGCTTCTGCACCCGCCGGACCGTCAACGTCAGCATAGACACCCGACATATCAGTAATGAAACCAATTTTGATCGTGTCATTAGAAATCTGCGCCAGAGCGCCTTGAGTAGCTGCCAACATGGCAACGCCCATCAGGCAACTCAGCATGAATTTAATTTGTTTATACAAGTCCAGCTCCTCGTTATTGAAATTGAAATTTCTACGGCTACGAACCTGTTTTATCTGTTGAACCGCAGGATTTATCGCTTAACCGCAAGTGTACAACCAACTTCATCTTGGGAGCTTTTCACATGCTCCGCCCAGCCAGAGTCAAGACGTAGATTAAATTTATCGCGACCCACCTTATAGTTTTTATTTTTATATCGTTACTTTTAGTATCTTTTATTTGAATTTTGGTTAATATTTATAAATAATATTTTAAATAACCATTCGGTGAGGAGAGTCACCATTGCAAGAAAATAAATTAATTAAAGGATTTGAAAAAAATATATTCGGGCATGGCGTCCAACTATGGATTGCCGGTACCTTGGCTGTGCTTTCGATTCTTTGGGTAACGATCATTACAGAACTTGATCGTGATCACGAACTACTTATAAAAAAAGGTGAAGCGGAAGCAGCATCACTTGCCAACAATTATGCGCAACAAATTAATTATATTTTCCTTAACATTGATCAGTTATCAATGTTCATGGTGGCTGCAGCAGACTCGCCCAACCCTGCTAGTTCTATGCAAAAACTGTTTGATTCGTTACCAAAAGAAAGTCATCTAGCACCGCTTTATGTCGACGAAAAGGGCATAGTTCGAGGTGCACGCAGCACCCAAGTCAGGAACACGGATTTATCAAAAGAATCTTTTTTTATAGGGCATCGTGACTCGGAATCACTCAAACTCAAAATTCAAAAACCTAGTCAAGGCTTCGGGCGTCTTAAGGGTAAAACTGTTATACGCTTTAGCCGGCGCCTCTCTAAAAAAGATGGCCAGTTTGCTGGGGTAGTTTCTATTTCTCTCACTAGGGATGAACTCACTAACTTTATCGCCAGTGGTTCGTTAAATTCGAATGATGTTGTCGGTCTTAAATTTAGTAATGGGGAGTGGCTTAACTTTCAAGTCATCCATCAGCAAGATCAGCGAGCCCCAAACATTGAGCCCGTAAAAATCGGGACGTATCCTAATCTGGAATCATCCATTGTGGTCAATAAGAAGCTCAGCGCCTACAGCACCGTCAGCCTCAGCCACTATCCTCTGCTGGCTTTTGTCAGTATCGCGCATGAGAGCATCATGGTGCCCTACCAAGAAACTGAGCGCGCCTACAAGCTAACCTTAACCGCTGGCACTGCGTTGATCATACTGCTAGGTATTCTGGGCGTATTATTTCAAATCCGACGCAATCAGCAAAAACAGTATGCCGAAGGTATACAAAACACATTTCGCTTAGCCGTCGATGGTGCACAAGAAGAACTGTACATGCTCTCGCAATTTCTCAATCCCACGGCAGGACAAGTTGATTTTAAAATCGAAGACTGTAACGGGCAGGCAGTACGATTATCTGGAGCCAAACGCTCTGATCTTATCGGCTCTCCAATTAGCCAGTTAATGAATGACGAAAATTTCGAATTTACACGATTATTTTTGCTCGGAGCGATGGCCAATGGCTTTTCCGAAATGGAAATGGAATTCTATCGGCCTGGAATTCAGACAACCCGTTGGTATCACTGCCGCTCGGTACGCGCAGACCTAGGTTTAGCTGTCACGATGCGCGATATTCAAGACGTTAAAGAGAAAGAACAACAACTACAAGCTCTGGCGATGACAGATTCGCTGACCCAATTACCCAATCGTCATTGGATGAATCAAGAGCTTCCCAAAATCATCAGCAAAGCGAATGCTGCACATCATAAATTCGGCGTCATGTTCATTGATCTTGATAACTTTAAAAATATTAATGACTCGCTAGGACATCAGGAAGGTGATAAATGTTTGATCGACATAGCCAAAGCATTACGCGCATCGGTACGTAAACATGATCATGTTATCCGGCTCGGCGGGGATGAATTTATGGTTGTACTGTCATCACTAGATGATACGGAAGTGCTTACAGAAATTGCCACGCATATTTTAATTAGCGTACGCACAGCCGGTGAAGGTAGCGAGTGGGCGACTATGCGCACCCGAGCATCGATAGGCGTTGCTGTTTTTCCCGATGATGCGACGAACCCCGAATCGCTGATTCAAGCAGCCGATATTGCGATGTACGAAGCAAAGCGCGCTGGAAAAGATCGCTTTGCTCGCTATTCGCAATCTATTCACGACTATTTAAGTAATAGGCTCACATTGGAAACTGCTTTAGGTCAAGCCGTTCCTGATAATCAGCTCATGTTGTACCTGCAGCCACGCGTGGATGCATTTACCGGTTATTTGTGTGGATTCGAAGCTCTGCTGCGCTGGCAACATCCGGTGATGGGATTGGTATCCCCAGATCGATTCATTCCGTTAGCCGAAGAAACAACATTGATTATTGAAATTGGCAACTGGGTCGCCAACAGCACCTGCGAGTTAATTGCGCGCTGGAGAAGTGAAGGTAAAGCCATCTACCCTGTCTCTGTTAATGTCTCTGCCAAACAATTAAAAGACACGACGTTTCGCTTAGCACTTGAGCGTAGCATGCAACGCTATGGCGTTTCATCATCTCAAATTGCTATTGAACTAACAGAATCCGCCATGATCGGTGACGACAAAATCATACAATCAGAGCTGCGTATGCTTGAAGGTATGGGGCTAAAACTGATGATTGATGATTTTGGCACTGGCTACTCTTCGCTCTCGCATTTACAAAAGCTTAATGTAGATGTATTAAAAATTGATAAATCGTTTGTGCAGGTACTCACATCCACTGATCAAAGCGAGCCGCTTTGCCAAGCCATGATACAAATTGGTAAAACCTTAGGAATGGCCGTGGTTGCTGAAGGCGTCGAAACTCAAGAACAATTACGCGCCCTGCAATCTATGGGCTGCGATGAGATACAAGGCTTTTTGATTTCAAAACCTCTGCCTATTCCAGATGCAGAAAAACTTTTAAATCATGGTCGCTTCTTTGATCCGATTGCAGATCAAAGTCAACTCAATGCAGCTTGATAAGCCTAAAAAAATTTATGCTAGTAGCTGTCTGTGACTCTCGAGAGCATCGCGCACGATAGGGCTTAATCCATCTGCATTTTTCTGATCGATACTTTCCAAGATTGCCAGTCGCATACGTGGCGCCCAAAAACGTTTGATGTGAGTTGCTATATCTTGCACTGCTTGCTCACGATCTGGCATGCTCTCAAAAAATTCACCAATCTGGTTGGCCATACCGATCAGGTTATTCACATCCATGGTCTCACCTTTTTATACTGAGTTTGTTAGATCACTTCTATCTAATCTGTCTGCGTGCGTGTAAATCACATAGCTTTGATCACGCATAAAACCTATGAGTGTCACGCCAGCTCGCTGAGCTAGTTCAACCGCGAAACTGGTCGGCGCTGAAATAGCTGCTATGACACCGACATTCATGATGGCGGCCTTCTGCACCATCTCATAGCTGGCACGACTGGTAATCAGCAATACGCCCGTAGAGAAATCCTGCTTCTGTTTTGCCAGTGCACCAATTAATTTATCGAGCGCATTGTGGCGCCCTACATCTTCGCGAACTAATTCAACCTGTCCCAGTGCATTCATCCAGGCAGCTGCATGCGTCGCACCACTTTGTTTTTGCATGGGCTGCAAAGTTTGCATGGCCCGCATACCGTTTAACACAGCGTCTTCAGTGAAATGAAAACGATGCTCAACAGTTGTTGAACAACGAGCTACCTGCGACAGAGATTCCGTGCCGCATAATCCACAACCCGTGCGACCGGCAAGATTACGACGTCGCTCTTTTAAGGCGACGAAACGCTCAGAGGCTATATCGAGATGCAGTAACCAACCTTGGTCGGTCAACTCCGCTTCACAGCCATACAACTCGGAAGGCTGCGCAATGATGCCTTCTGAAAGTGAAAACCCTAACGCAAAATCATCCAGATCCGCCGGTGAGGCCAACATCACCACATGTGAAATGCCGTTGTACTCCAATGCTACAGGCACCTCAACAGCAATCACATCATGGGTCGTCATGGACTGGCCATCACGAACTCGCACCACAGATACCTGCTTTAGCGTATCCATGCTGCTTGCGAGTTCATTAGCCAGCTTTTGATGCTCCATAGTCTGGTGTTACGAACTACTCGCTTCCGATTCCTGATGCGCCAGTTCTAATTGCTGACGATTAAATACCTCATAGTCACGCTGCCATTCTGACGGCTGAGACACCGGCATGACCTGCACAGCCGTTACCTTGTATTCAGGACAGTTGGTAGCCCAATCTGAGTTATCGGTTGTAATAACATTCGCGCCAGATTCCGGGAAATGGAAGGTGGTGTACACCACACCCGGCTGTACATTTTCAGTCACCGTTGCACGCAATACAGTTTGTCCTGAGCGCGACTCTATACCCACCCAATCATCCTGACGTATGCCGCGATCTTCCGCATCGTGCGGATGAATCTCCAGCCTGTCTTCACTATGCCACTGCACATTTTCTGTACGACGTGTTTGCGCACCTACGTTGTACTGCGACAGTATGCGTCCAGTGGTTAAGATCAACGGGAACCGCTGCGTAATCTTTTCTGTGGTGGGCACATACTTAGTGACAAAGAATTTGCCTTTGCCACGCACGAATTTATCGATGTGCATGATGGGGGTGCCTTGCGGAGCCGCATCATTACATGGCCACTGCACGCTTCCTAACTTATCTATCTTTTTAAAAGATACGCCATTAAATGTCGGTGTGAGAGCAGCAATCTCATCCATGATCTCTGAAGGATGCGCATAGTTCATTGGATAGTCCAATGCATTGGCTAACAGTTGCGTGACTTCCCAATCCGAATATCCGGCCTTGGCTGGCATGACTTTACGTACGCGCGAAATACGTCGCTCGGCATTAGTAAATGTTCCATCTTTTTCAAGGAACGATGAACCCGGCAAAAATACATGTGCGTATTTTGCTGTTTCGTTTAAAAACAAATCCTGAACCACGATGCATTCCATCGCTTCCATGGCAGCAGCAACGTGTTGAGTATTCGGATCGGATTGAACAATATCTTCACCCTGGCAGTACAAGCCCATGAACGAACCATCTAACGCTGCGTCGAACATATTCGGAATACGCAGGCCTGGCTCAGGATTGAGTGTCACACCCCAACGTGCTTCAAATTCTGCACGCGCTATGCTGTCAGATATGTGTCGGTAGCCGGGTAACTCATGCGGGAAGGAACCCATGTCGCACGAACCCTGCACATTATTTTGACCACGCAAAGGATTCACACCCACACCTTCGCGGCCAACATTACCTGTTGCCATAGCAAGGTTTGCAATACCCATCACCATGGTTGAGCCTTGTGCGTGTTCGGTTACACCCAGACCGTAATAAATAGCTGCGTTTCCACCTGTGGCATACATGCGCGCTGCATGGCGCACTGTTTCAGCGGGTACACCCGTTATTGCGGCCATCGCTTCTGGTGAATTTTCAGGCAGCGAAACAAAGTTTTTCCAATCCTTAAACGACTGCTCTTCGCAGCGCTCAGCGATATAAGACTCGTCACACAAGCCTTCGGTGACCACCACGTGTGCTAACGAAGAAATAATCGCTACGTTAGTACCCGGCTTGAGTTTTAAATGATAATCAGCCTGTACATGCGGCGACTTCACCATTTCGGTCGTACGCGGATCAATAACAATCAGTTTGGCACCCTGGCGTAAACGACGCTTCATTTGCGAAGCAAACACCGGATGCGCTGCCACTGGATTAGCACCAATGACCATAATGACGTCGGAGTGCATGACGGAGTCAAAGGTTTGTGTACCGGCTGATTCACCGAGCGTCTGTTTTAATCCATAACCTGTCGGTGAATGACAAACACGCGCACACGTATCAACGTTGTTATTACCAAAGGCAGCACGGACTAGCTTTTGCACCAGGTAGGTTTCTTCATTCGTGCAACGCGACGAGGTAATGCCGCCGATAGAATCAACACCGTGCTTACTTTGTATACGACGGAATTCACTTGCGGCATACGATACGGCTTCGTCCCACGATACTTCTTGCCATGGATCGGTAATTTTTTTACGAATCATGGGTTTCAACATGCGTTCTTTGTGAGTGGCATAACCCCAGGCAAATCGTCCCTTCACACACGAGTGGCCATGATTGGCTTTGCCATCTTTCCAGGGCACCATGCGAACCACTTCATTGCCTTTCATTTCGGCTTTGAATGCGCAACCTACACCGCAATAAGCACAGGTTGTGACCTTGCTGTGTTCAGCCTGGCCCATCATGATGACTGTTTTCTCCGTCAGGGTTGCCGTAGGACAGGCCTGTACGCAGGCGCCGCACGATACGCATTCCGAACCCATGAAACTTTCATTCTGACCCGCCGCTACGCGCGAATCAAAACCACGACCGTCGATCGTTAATGCAAACGTGCCTTGAGTTTCTTCGCACGCGCGAACGCAACGGTTACACACGATGCATTTCGAAGGGTCATAAGTGAAATACGGATTAGATTCATCTTTTTTCATTTCCAGATGATTCTTACCTTGATACCCGTAACGCACTTCACGCAAACCAACCAAGCCGGCGACATCTTGCAGTTCGCAATTGCCATTGGTTGGGCATGTGAGGCAATCCAGCGGGTGATCGGAGATATATAACTCCATCATTCCACGACGTATATCGGCTAGCTTAGGCGTTTGAGTTTTTACCTTCATGCCATTTTCAACCGGCGTAGTACACGATGCCGGGTAGCCTTTACGGCCTTCAATTTCAACTAAACACACGCGACACGAACCAAACGCCTCGAGGGAATCGGTTGCACACAATTTAGGAACATTAATACCGGCTTCAGTACTGGCACGCATAACCGATGTGCCGGCAGGTACTGTGATGTTGACGCCATCGATCTCTAGCGTAACGGTCGTTGCCGATTCGCGTTGCGGTGTACCGTAATCGGTATCGTTGAGCTTATTCATGCAGCCTCCTTGGCTTTGAGCTTGTTGGCGTCTTGAGTATCAACACCAAAATCTTCTGGAAAATGATTCAGGGCAGAGAGAACGGGAAAGGGTGTCATGCCACCCATGGCGCATAGGGAGCCATTGAGCATCACATCACACAAATCACGCACGAGATGAATTTGTTGTTCACGTTCTTCGCCAGCGATGACTTTATCGAGTGCTTCTACGCCGCGTGTAGATCCTATACGGCACGGTGTGCATTTTCCGCAGGATTCAAACGCACAAAATTCCATGGCATAGCGCGCCTGTTTCAACATGTTGACGCTGTCGTCAAAGACCACAATACCGCCATGACCCAGAGTGCCGCCTATGGCGAGAAATGCTTCGTAATCAAGTGGCGTATCGAATTGCGATTGCGGCAAATAGGCACCGAGTGGCCCGCCGACTTGAACCGCACGTATCTCGCGACCCGAACGCGTACCGCCACCAAAGTCATACAACATCTCACGCAAACTAATACCGAAGGCTTTCTCAACTAAACCACCGTGTTTGATATTGCCAGCTAACTGTATCGGTAAGGTACCGCGCGAACGGCCCATACCGTAGTCGCGATAAAACGCAGCACCGCGCGCAAAAATAATCGGCACCGATGCGAGAGAAATCACGTTGTTGATTACGGTGGGTTTACCAAACAAACCTGAGATTGCTGGCAGTGGAGGTTTAGCGCGCACTATGCCGCGGCGACCTTCCAGACTTTCCAGTAACGCTGTTTCTTCACCGCAGACATAAGAGCCGGCACATACACGCACTTACAAAGTGAATGCATGACCAGAACCTAAAAAGCTGGCACCTAAATACTGGTGCTGCTCTGCTATTGCTATCGCTTCATTCAACACATCAATGGCATGCGGATACTCTGAGCGTACGTAGATGTAACCCTTGGTCGCACCGACGGCCAACCCTGCAATCGTCATGCCTTCGATCAGCATGAATGGATCATCTTCCATCACCATGCGATCAGAAAAGGTACCGGAGTCACCCTCGTCGGCATTACAGACTATGTATTTTTGAGCAGATGTTGTTGCGCGTACTGTGTTCCATTTGATACCGGTTGGAAAAGCCGCACCGCCGCGTCCACGCAAACCTGAATCGGTAACTTGCTGAACTATTTGTTCTTGCGTCATACCCAACGCGTTTTTTAAACCTGCATAACCTTCGTGCGCTACATAATCATCGATCGATACAGGATCAGGAGCAAGAGATTTCATGTGCCCAGCAACCCAAAGGCATAGCTGAATAGGAAGAAAGATCATGATGCAATCAGTTTTGAACATGCAATCTCTGGGATCAAACTTAAAAAAGGGGGCGATGCCTTTGTGATTCCAAGTTCTCTGCGGAATTAGGCGAATGAGCCTGTGCTGTGGGAGAGAATTCTCAGGTCCTTTAAAGAGGGCGTATTTAAGCTGAACTAGCCAGAAAT
>JAULVH010000384.1:0-2602 GCA_032111105.1 Burkholderiaceae bacterium
GTTTCGCTTTTCGTACTGACCGCTCTGTCCTGCACATGGACTACCGCCTGCGCACAAGAATCACGGGTAGAAATGCAGGCGGGCCGATGCTCTGCGATTTTTTTTATGCTCAGTCAAACGCATAAAAAAGACTCTACTTGGTATCCCGTATTTCAGGAATTTGTTGGCGTGTTTGAAAATCTCTATGTCACTGAAAAAAAAGAACGCACAGGTAGTGGTACGGTTGACGAGGGTGTACAACGAAGAAACGCGGTGCTGCATGAATTTAAAGACACCTACACGAGCCGAGTCGCATCACTTAAAGAGGAAGTCGTACTGTGCGGCGCATGGGCTGAGGGCTATCGACTACAGGGTAAGGAGTATGTCTACGTACCCATTATTCCTAAATTGATTCCTGCAGCTGTTCGGTCTACCTACGAAGCTTTCGCGGAGTCAGGTTGGAAGCAGTGGATGTCGCGCTGATTGCATGACTAAATGGCACAAAAAAACAAGATAATGATGATTTACTAAAGCAGCTATGGAATCTAGGCTGCACTTGTTTCCAATTTTCGGTAAGCTAGTTCAATGACTGATACATTATTTGATAAATACGGTGGCGTACCGACGGTGACGTTGATCGTCCGAGATTTTTATAAACGCGTCATGAAGCGCCCCAACTTAAGGCGCTATTTTGATGGCATCACCATGGAACACCTGGTTATGCATCAGGTTGCTTTTGTTTCTATGGCCATGGGTAAAACACCCGCCGATTATGCTGGCCGCAGCATGGGCCAGGCACATGCAGGAATGGGCATTACAGCGGCTTCATTTGATCTCACGGCTGAACTTTTTCGCGATTCGCTACTAACAGCACACGTTGACCCAGCAGACATAGACATCATCATCGCTCAGGTCAATAGCTTTAAACAAGAAATCGTCAGTCGCTAGCTATTGCTTGCTTAGTCTTGTTTCATCGTTATGCTCACCTTCATCTGTCACATCTAGTCTAGCCCCCCAAACGACTAAGTTAAGTACGTCTGCTCACTTCATTTAGAATACTTAATACATGTTAGGTTTTTCACACTGAAAGGGGACGAGATGACAACAATAAAATTTGTAGTCGGCGTAGTTGCAGTGCTGATGGGCTGTATCGCGCATGCTGAGGGCGTGGACTTTATTGAACCCAAAGATGGTGACACCGTCACCTCCACATTCACCGCCAAATTCTCCGTGGATGGGAAAAAACTTGCCAAATCAAACACTGACACGCCGGGTACAGGACATCATCACTTGCTCATCAATGCTGTAGACGTCCCCGAAAATCACACCATACCCAGAAACGATCAGTACAAGCACTTCGACAAAGGTCAGTCTGAAACCGCCGTGTTTCTCCCGCCTGGAAAATTCAAATTGACGCTGCAGTTTGGCGACGGTTCGCACCGTTCGTTTGGCGAAAAATACCGTAAGACGATAGAAATTACCGTCGTACCGGATAAAAACTGATGCACAGACATGAGATTTAACCAGCGATGAATTTGATCGTTCAGTCTGTCATCGGCTATCTCGGTTTACTGGGCATTGCCTGGCTGCTGTGTAAAGACAAATCACATATACGTTGGCGCACCGTGACAAGCGGTGTGCTGCTGCAGTGGCTGCTTGCGCTGGCGATACTAAAACTTCCGGCGGCACAATCCGTCTTTGGTTCTATCAATCTGATCATGCTCTCTATCGAGCAGGCCACCCACGAAGGAACATCGCTAGTCTTTGGCTATCTGGGCGGCGCAGCGCTGCCATATGCAGTTAATCCTGGCAGCTCGACATTTATATTGGCGTTTCAAGCGCTTCCCATCGTGCTGGTGATGAGCGCCCTCTCTGCACTGCTGTTTTACTGGCGTCTGCTGCCCTGGCTGGTAGCACGCATGGGCGCTCTGCTAGAACGTGTGATGGGTGTGGGCGGTGCAGTCAGTCTGTCGACAGCGGCGAATGTGTTTCTGGGTATGGTTGAAGCACCGCTCGTGATCAAGCCTTACCTTGAGAAAGTCTCACGCGGCGAAATGTTCGTTATTCTCACCGCGGGTATGGCAGGCGTCGCAGGCAGCGTCATGGGGCTGTACGCAGCTATTCTGGGGCCTCTGGTGCCGAATGCTCTGGGACACATACTCGCCGCTTCATTTATCAGCGCACCCGCAGCGATAGTATTTGCCAGCCTGATGATTCCTCATCAGGGTTTGAGCACGGGAAGTGAACTCACCATTGATGCGCACGACCACAACGCTATCTCGGCTGTTTATCGCGGTACTGCCGAAGGGCTGGAACTGCTACTGAACATCATCGCCTGCCTGATCGTGACCGTGGCTCTGCTTGCCATCATTAATCAATTCTTTGCCTGGCTGCCGCATGACGGAGCTGTCTGGTCACTGCAACGCCTGTTGGGGCTGTTATTGATGCCCATCGCCTGGCTAGCCGGCATTCCCTGGGCAGAAGCTGGTACCGCAGGTGCACTACTTGGAACCAAGACCATACTCAATGAATTAGTCGCTTATATCGACCTGGCCAGACTGCCTGCTGAAAGTCTGTCTCCACGCAGCCGGCTGATCATGACCTACGCCTTATGCGGTTTTGC
>JAULVH010000384.1:2612-5267 GCA_032111105.1 Burkholderiaceae bacterium
TGCCAATATCGGTAGCCTGGGCATCATGATCGGTGGGCTGAGCACCATGATCCCCAGCCGCCGGCAAGATGTGCTGGAACTCGCACCCAAAACTCTGTTGTCCGGAACCCTGGCTACACTTTCGTGCGGAGCTGTAGTGGGGTTCATCGACCTGATCACCCACTCAGGATGAGACCGTACTAAGGATGCACTGATTAAATAAAAAACAAGGCATTTCTTGAGTTAGTAACCAAGCTAACCCGTTGATTTTCTTTACCCCGCGTCGCACAGCTGCGCTGGCTCGCCATAAAATTCCCCATAAATCAGCATTTCCCTAAGACCCTAAAATTCTAAGACTCGCAGCGAGTGTTGGTTCCTTCCCGGTGCGCGCGCAAGGACATACCGTTGCACTCAACCTGATTGATCCCTTTCCCTTCTAGACACGTTGTGTGTCTAGTTCATACCCGGACAACCCTCGTGTAAAAAAATCATTTTTGTGTGCATCCATTTCTGGAGAGAATTGACTCAGGTCAATATTTTCCCTCTCGGCAAATGATACAAGTAGCTTGTGCGTTGATCGGCGCTGCTTTGTGATTGCGCTGCTCATACGCCGTTACTTAGACATATCACGCGAGACATTACGATGAATACTATTGCCGATCCGATTCCTGCCGTCGAACTCCACCAAATGGACGTCCCTGCCAAGCTGCCTGTTTTTTGGTGCAGCTTGAACCATTTTCCAGAAGAATTGCGTTTAGCTCGAACAGCGATTGATGATGTGCGTGCCGCTCATCCAGACAGCACACCGTCCAATGTTCAGGCGGTCTACATGAGCCCCTGGAAAAGCCATTTAATCAGCCCAAAATTCAATCCGCTGATTGAAACGGTGGCCGCTATTGCCGAACGTGTCTCTCGCGAATTTTTGCGCGCAGACCTGCAAGCGCTCAACATGGAATTAAAAGCAACTGACTGCTGGGGGGTGATCTATGAACATGCAGACCAGACGCTACTGCATCATCACTTTCCATCCGATCTGGTGGCTGTGGTCTATCTCGAAGCTAATGAAAACTGCGCGCCTATCGTGTTTGCCAATTCCATCTTGGTCAAGCCTGTGCCAGGCACCTTGGTAATTTTCCCGGGAATTTTAGAGCATCACGTTCCTGAAAATTTCGACAAGCGAGTCGTCGTCGCTATCAATTTCCAAAAATTTCCCAATTTTAAGTAATTAACCAATTTAGCCTCTCTTTATAAGAGTAGGCCTAGGGGTAGAAAAAAACCCGCTACGTCTTGGGACGTAGCAGGTTTTTCTTTTGGCGATGATGTCGATTATTTTTGTATGGTGCTGAGGAATTTAATGATGCGTTGAATATCCTCTTCAGAAATGGTTCCACCCCAGATCGGCATACCCAAATCAGGGCGACCCTTAGTAATCGTTGTGTGAGCAACTTCCTGCCATTTGTCTGCGTAACGGATCTTCAGCTTACGCAAATCACGCTCTTGTTGCGGACTGGCGCCATTTTGTCCATGGCAGTGTGAGCAGCGGCTATTGAAATTCGATTTAGCATCCTCGATTTCGCTGTCTGCAACTTTGCGCATGTAAGGGCCAAGTTCAGTGAAATCTGCTTTGGCATGTGAGATTTTTGCTTGCTCAGGCTTGGCAGCAACTTTCGATTTTCCAGCTGGTGCAATGCCGCCTGCGACTTGGTTAGTTGTATGCAACCAGGAGGCTTTTGCATCGAGCATGACTGGAACAGCTTGTGGAAAGCCGTATTTCTGCTGAAGTTTTTTAATCTCAGGCTGTAAATCAGTCAGTGCCTGATTTATTTTTTCTTTTAACTCGGGTTTGTTCTTGGATACGGCCACGGCGATCTGGCCATTTAAGCCCTGACCTGCCACCGGCGTAATTTTCCAACGGTTATTCATCGTCGACTGGTTCTCAAATCCAGCGCTAGGACCCCACAATATGGCCAGCTCAACTTCACCTGCAGCGAGCGCAGCGAATACGTCTTCCTGGGTACGATAGTTACGCGGCTCATAGCCGGTTTCCGACGACAGCAGCACATGCGGAGGCGATCCGTGCATGACGCCTACGCGTATGCCCTTCAAATCTTCCAATGCACCCAATTTGAATGAAGCCGGCCCGACAATCGCGTAGCCAACATCAAGAAATGCAAGTGTTTTTTCAGCACCTCTGACTTTATAGTCAGCAGTTGCTGGTAAAGCAAAGTAAGCATCGCAGCTGTCCATCGTATTACGGACAGCGCGACGCTGGTTGTGTGTCAACCACCAAACATACTCAACTGGAGTACCCAAGCGCTTACCCACCATTTCAGCAAGTTCGATATACAGACCTTTATCAGATCCTTCGGACTTACTAAACGGCATATTATCAGGATCTGAACAAACCTTTAAGGGGTCTGCAAAGGCCACGGACATCGACAACATACAGGCAGCAATCAACGCAGTCTTCAACGCAGATCTGCAAGGCGTGATAAACGACTTGGGCATTACATCAACTCCTGATTAGTTAAGTGCAAACACGAACAACGTGCCACCTTCTGGGCTGGCATTAACCATCTTCTCACCGATCTCACCCAAGAAAGCTGGAATCGACTGTGTACGACCTGAAACCACAGCAACGTACTGCTTGCCGTCGATGGTGTAAGTCATAGGAGC